>CAMVGI010000326.1 GCA_947166955.1 uncultured Clostridia bacterium
TCCAGCGGCCCTTCTCGTCGATCTCCATGAACTTGACCCAGATCATGTCGCCGACCGTGACCACGTCCTCAACCTTCTCCACGCGCTTCTTGTCGAGGCGGGAGATGTGCACGAGGCCGTCCTTGCCCGGGGCGATCTCGACGAACGCGCCGAACTGCATCAGGCGCACCACGCGGCCGTAGTACAGCTTGCCGACCTCGGGCACGAACACGATGTCGTCGATGCACTTCTTCGCGGCGTCGCAGGCGTCGGCGTTCGGGGAGGCGATGCGGATGGTGCCGTCGTCCTCGATGTCGACCTTCGCGCCGGTGTCGGCGACGATCTTCTGGATGACGCTGCCGCCCTTGCCGATGACCTCGCGGATGCGGTCGGGATCAATGTGCATCGTGATCATCTTGGGCGCGTAGCGGCTGACCTCGGGGCGCGGCTCGGAGATAACGGGGAGCATGACCTGGTCGAGGATCTGGCAGCGCGCGTCATAGGTGATGTCGAGCGCGTTCTCGATGATCGCCATGGTGAGGCCGTCGTTCTTGAGGTCCATCTGGATGGCGGTGATGCCCTTCTTCGTACCGGCGACCTTGAAGTCCATCTCGCCGTGGAAGTCCTCGACGCCCTGAATGTCGATGAACGTCGTGAACTCGCCGTTGTCGTCCTGAATGAGGCCGCAGGAGATGCCCGCGACGGGCGCCTTAATGGGCACGCCCGCATCCATCAGCGCGAGCGTGGAGCCGCAGATGGAGCCTTGAGAGGTCGAGCCGTTGGAGGAAACGACCTCGCTGACGACGCGGATGGCGTAGGGGAACTCCTCCTCGGAGGGGATGACGGGCAGCAGCGCGCGCTCGGCGAGCGCGCCGTGGCCGATCTCGCGGCGGCCGGGGCTGCGGGACGCCTTCGCTTCGCCGACGCTGTAGCCGGGGAAGTTATAGTGGTGCATATAGCGCTTTTCGGTCTCTTCCCAGATGGTGTCGAGCTTCTGGTTGGCGGAAAGCGTGTCGAGCGTGCACACGGAAAGCACCTGCGTCTGACCGCGGGTAAAGAGGCCCGAACCGTGGACGCGCGGCAGAACGCCGACCTCCGCGGAAAGCGGACGGATCTCGTTCTTTTGACGGCCGTCGACGCGGTGGCCCTCCAGCAGCCAGGCCTTGACGATCTTCTTCTGGAACTTGTAGGTGATCTCCTTCAGGTACTGATCCATGTTGGGGAACTCGTCCAGATACTTCTCGTGCCAGTGCTCGATCATCTCGTTCCAGCGGGCCTCGCGGACGTTCTTGTCGTCGGTGTCCATGGCGGCCTTCGCCTCGTCCATGAAGTCGGCGCAGATCTTGTCGAAGAGCTCCTGATCGAAGTCGGCGTGCGGATAGTCGAACTTGGGCTTGCCGATCTCGCTGACCATGCGGTTGATGAGGTCGATCTGCTTCTGGTTCTCCTCGTGCGCGAGCTTGATCGCGGCGAGCATCTTGTCGTTGGGGACCTCGTTCGCGCCGGCCTCGATCATGACGACCTTCTTGCCCGTGGAGACCACGGTCACGTCGAGGTCGCTGACCTTGCGCTGCTCGCTCGTGGGATTGAGCACCAGTTCGCCGTCCACGAGGCCGACCTTGAGCGCGCCGACGGGGCCGTTCCAGGGGATGTCGGAGATGGCGAGCGCGGCGGAGGTGCCGACGAGCGCGGCGATCTCGGGCGAGCAGTCGTGGTCGACGCTCATGACCGTCGCCATGACGGACACGTCGTTGCGGAAGTCATAGGGGAAAAGCGGGCGGATGGGGCGGTCGATGACGCGGCTCGTCAGGATGCCCTTCTCGCCGGGACGGCCCTCGCGGCGGTTGAAGCTGCCGGGGATGCGGCCGACGGCGTACATCTTCTCCTCGAAGTCCACGGACAGCGGGAAGAAATCCACGCCCTCGCGGGGACGGGGCGCGGCGGTGACGCACACGAGCACGCGCGTGTCGCCGTAGCCGACCATAACGGCGGCGTTGGCGAGTTCGGCGAGCTTGCCGACCTCAAGGAACATCGGGCGGCCCGCCACTTCCAGCTCATACTTGTGATAGCCGGGGAACTGTCTTTTCGTGATGATGGTTGACATGATTTCGCTCCTTTTTCTTCAGTGCTCGGGAGCGCGCTTTCGCATTTGAAAGCATGTCCGAAATTCGGGCACAGTTTCAAACACAAAAGCCGCCGCCCCCGGCGGTTTTACCTGTTGTTTCGGGGGAATTATGCGGCAAAAGGGCGGCGGAGGGAATCTCCGCTGCCCTTTTTGCTGTTTACTTACGGATGCCGAGCTTGGCAATCAGCGCGCGGTAACGCTCGATGTCCTTCTTCATGAGGTAGTCGAGCAGGCTGCGGCGCTTACCGATCATCTTATAAAGGCCGCGGCGGGAGTGGTTGTCGTGCGGATGGACCTTGAGGTGTTCGGTGAGCTGGTTGATCCGCTCGGTGAGAATGGCGACCTGCACCTCGGGGGAGCCGGTGTCGTTCGCGTGGGTACGGTTGGCCTCGATGATGGAGGTCTTCTGGTCTTTGAGCATCATAGTGTGTTTCCACCTTTCCTGAAATTCTCCCTCGGCTGCGTCAGGGAACAGGTGGACTGTCCGCAAACGAGGCCGGGGAACAAAATGGTGCGGCGAACCGCAAAATACCGCGCCCTCATGAGGCGCTCGGCTATCGTATCACAGTTTTTCCGGATTGTAAAGAAAAAATTTGCACAAAAAGGATAAGGTAAAAGGGGATTATCGGGGCCATTCGCCGTCTTTCGGCAGGCCCAGCAAATAATCCGCGCTGACATGGTAATGCTTGCAAAACTTCAACAGATAG
>CAMVGI010000327.1 GCA_947166955.1 uncultured Clostridia bacterium
ATAGCGCTTGCTGTGCGCGATGTTCGGATTGCTCTCCGGCGCGCTCTCGATATAGTCAATGTAAACAAGCAAGCCCTCTGGCATATTGCGGTATGCGCCGAGACCAATCAACTCTTTCGACGCTGTGATTTCAAGCGCGTACTTCTCCAGTTTGTCCTGCTGGACGTGGTCTGTCAGCCAGCTGGTCTGCCAACGCTCGGAAACGGTCTTTTCAAAATCGCTTTGCGGAGCCGGACGCACATCATCATGCGTCCGGCTCCGCCTGTGTATCTTTGTTTGCGGTTAGATGTTTTTCCCCGGAGCTACTTTGCCACGTTCTCGCAATACCGCATAATGATCGTCGCGATCTCTGCGCGCGTTGCGGCATCGAGCGGGTTGAGCGTGGTTTCCGTCTTGCCGTTGACCGTGCCGCTGCCGCAGGCCCACCGGAATGCCGCCGCCGCCCAAGAACTGATGCTGAACACATCGTCATAGCGGAGAATGTCCGCATTCTCCCATGCGCTGATGTCCACGCCCTTGTACCTGGCATAGCGGTACATGATTGTGACAAGCTGTTCACGCGTTATGGCGTCGTCCGGGCCAAATGTTCCGTCGCCATAGCCTTCCATAATACCCTCGACACTCACATAGCGGATCGCATCGGTGTACCAGTAATTGGCATACACGTCGCTGTATGTGACCGTGCCGCTGTATGCCGGCTTGTTCTCCAGATTATAGAGGATCTGCGCCATCTGCGCGCGCGTCGTGTTTCCATTCGGCGCAAAGAGGCCGTCGCCCATGCCCCGCATGATGCCGTTTTCAAGGCAGTAATGCACGCCATCATGATACCACGCGGTCGTCTCGGCGTCAATAAACGGGCAGATTGGGCAAGTAGTGTCCTTCGGGCAGACGCCGCTTGTCCCGTTCACTGCGCCGGTCGGCTTGGCAGGCGTTACCGCCGTCGGCGAATAGCCTCCTCCGCCGCCCGAATAATGATTGGACGCCGTCTTCTTGACGGCGATAGCGTAGGTTGAAAAATCTTTGGCGTACAGGAAGATGTAGCCGTTATCCGAATCCACGAAGAACTTGCCATTCTGTCCCGTGAACGGGGCTGTCTGTCTGGCCGGCACCCGTCCCAGTTTCTCGGCGGTACCGTCGTGATAGCGGTACATTTCGATCTCGTCCGCCTTGGTCTTGGCGTTGGCATAAGGGATGGCGATTTCGAGCACCTCGTTGTTCGTCTTGCCGATATCTTCCGTTGTGACGCTCGTGACCGTGCCCGTGGACAGCTCCGTCGTGGTTTTGAGCAGGCTCAAGTCAAGATACAGATCCACCTGCTGCGTGCTCGTCAGCAACACCTTGATCTGCGTCGAGCCCTCCGCCGAGCCCTCGGGCTTCTTTTCGACCTCCAGCTCGACCTCGACGTTTTTGCTGCCGCCTGCCGCAGCCGTCTTCTCCGTGCCGGTGATCAAGGTCTGCAAGCCCTCGACGGCGACGGGCGGCGTATCTGCCGTCTTGACGTCCACAACGGTCGAAAGCGTGCCCTCCGGAACGTCGAACACGGTCGTGACGCCCGCGCCGTCCTTAATGGCGATCATGCGCGTCTCGACATACTTGCCGTCCTTGCTGCGCACGACCACGTTGAAGAAGCCGTCGGGCAGATTCGCGAAGTTGACCGTACCGTTCGTGGTGGTCTCCGCGGTGGAGATGACGTTGTTACCCTCCTCGACGGAGACGACCACCGATTTGCCCGTGGGAGAGGAATTGACCGTAACCTCGATCGAGCCGCTGGGCGGCGTGACCATCGGCGTGCGGAAGCTGATCGTGTTGCCGACGACCTCGCTGCCGTTTTTCAGCGTCGCAACCGCCCGATACGCATAATCGGTGTTCGCCGCGAGGCCGGTGAGCGAATGGGTGACCGTAAAGGGATCCGCGGTTCCGTAAGTATAGGTCGGCGCGTCAATATCCGTCCAGCTTCCCGCGCTCGCGAGCTTCCACTGCAGCTTCACGCGGACGCCGGAGGCGGCGATGTTGCCGCCCGGGTCGGACACGCTGGCGTTGAGCGTCGCGCTGTCCGTCGTCAGGCCCGTCGGCTGGAGCGTGGAGACCACGGTGGGCTTGCCGCCGGATTTCTGGGCCTCCGGGCTGTCGTTGTAGTTGTTGTTCCCTTTGGTGTAGAAGTAATACATGCCGATGACGTTCGTGATGCCGCCGTCGGGAACGGGCGTCCACTCGGACTTGGGTTTTGTGTTGTCCTGCGTGTAGTAGACCACCAGCGGGGGCGTCTGGACTTCCGCGGGCGCCGCGGTGAGCGTGCTGCCGACCGACGTAACGGTGGGCGCGATCCGCCTTGCCGATGCTCCACGCAACCGTCTTCGGCGTGCTCGTGCCGTCCGCCCAGACGTAGCTTTCTCCCGCGAGCGTCGCCGTGGCTATGTAATCCCCCGCCTCGGTCGCCTTGCAGTTTTCAAGCGTAAAGCTCGCGTCCTCCGTCTTCCCGTCGATCTTCACGCCGGTCTGCTCACCGCCGGTGTAGGTGAAGGCTTCCGCCGTGCGCGCCGGGAGCTTGACGACCGTCTTTTCCTTCTCCACGAAAACCGCCGTGTAGGACGCGTCGCCGTCCGCCAGGACGCTGTAGCTCGCATCGTAGGAAACGACCTCGCCGTTCTTCTTCCACGAGCCGAATTGATACAGCGTGTCGTCGTTCGGCGCCGCCGTCAGCGTGACGGTCTTGTTCAGTGCGACCGTTCCGCCGCCCGTGACCGTGCCCTTGTTGGCGGGCGAAGCGGCAAGGGTGATCGACGCCGTGGTCTTC
>CAMVGI010000328.1 GCA_947166955.1 uncultured Clostridia bacterium
GCAAACGTCAACACCGTCGCGAAGGCGGACGGAAGCAAGCAGACGGTCATCAACCAGCCGGACGGCACCTCCAGCGTCCTCATTACGGACGGGATCGGGCTGGTCAAATCCGCGTCCGTCACCTACAGCAGCGACGCCGTCAATTCGGCGTCGTGGTCGAACGGTCTTCTGAACTTCCCCGGCAAGGTGCTGCCGGCAAACAACGCGGACAGCGCTCCGGCGCTGCGCATCGTCCTTCCGCAGTCGTCGCAGCGCGTCAGGGTCAAGGTGCCCGTCTCCTACATCACGCCCGGAACGGTCGCGGTCGTGGAAAACGCGTTCGGCCCCGACCGGGTGCTCCATTCCTCCACCGTGCAAAACGACGGCGTCGAGTTCTATCTGACGGGCAGCTCGGTCGTAAAGATCGTGGACATGGCAAAGGACTTCTACGATATTTCCGGAAACGAATGGTACGCCAAATCGGTGGACTGGGCGTCCTCGCACGGTGTAATGAACGGCGTGAGCGAGCACACGTTCGACCCGAACGCGACCATGAACCGCGCGATGATGGCGCAGATCGTCTACAACTATGCCGGCGCGGACGCGGACGGCGTCACCGGCCGGTTCTCCGACGTAAACAGGAACAGCTGGTACGGCAAAAGCGTAACGTGGGCGGCGAACAACGGCATCGCACGCGCCTCCGGCGACAGCTTCGGCGCGGAGAACGACCTTGCCCGCGAGGATATGGTGGATATGCTCTATAACTACGCAAGGTCGAAGGGCTACAACACCTATCAGACCGGCAACACCTTCGCCTTTGCCGACAACGCGGATATTTCCGATTGGGCGCGCCCCGCGATGTCGTGGGCGGTCGGAAGCGGGCTGATCCAGGGCACGCAGAACGGTACGCGCGCCGTCGTGCTCGATCCGCAGGGCACCGCGACCCGCGCCCAGCTCTCAACCATCATGATGCGCTTTAACAATATGTTCGAAAGCTGACGCAAACGTGAAACGACCCCATCCGTGGATGGGGTCGCTTTTTTACTGTTCCGTATCCTATGCCCGCGCGTCGTCCTTTTTTCGCCCGTCGCCGCTGCGACGGCGGCGGCGGTCGACGCCCTCGGTCTGATAATACCGTTCCTTCGCCTCGTACATCATCCCGTCCGCGATCTTTTCCAGCTCGTGGATATCGGCGTTCGGCTCGTCTGCGTGCGACGCGTAGCCGACGGAGAACGAAAGCTTTTCGTTATACATGCCGTGCCACTCCGCCGCCTGCTCCAGAATGCGTTCGCGCAGCGCCGCGCAGTCGTCGGTGTGCAGAAGGGCAAGGAACTCGTCGCCGCCGGTGCGGTAGACCCTTCCCAGCCCGCCGAGCGCCGACGAAAGGCAGCTCGCCGTGCCGCACAGCAGCTCGTCGCCCGCCGCGTGTCCCTTGGTGTCGTTTGCCTCCTTGAGACCGTTGACGTCGATGGAAAACAGCGCGAGATCCGGTTCCATTTCTCCGCTCTCGTACGCCGCGGTGTCCTCCTCATAGCTGTGGCGGTTATAAAGGCGCGTCAACTCGTCCGTCAGCGAAATGCGCAGCAGATGCTCCTCGCGGCGCTTCTCCGCGTCGATGTTCTGCGTGGTGTAGATGATCTTGACGGGCACGCCGCCCGCGTCGTCCTCAACGGCGATGTACTCCGCGCGGAACCAGCCGGAGATCACGTGGAGAAACTCGCCGGAGATGATCTTTCGTCCGGTCATGCGCGCGCGCAGCGTGCCGAGGTCGGTAAAGTGCAGGAAATCCTCCATCTGGTCGGGCGCGATGTACTTCACGAAGCCCTGGTTCATAAACGACTGCGTCTGTCCCGGTTCGATGGCAGTCTCCTGCAGCGTCTCGGCGCGCAGAGGCATCTCCGCCATCTTTTCGTAGTCGATCAGGTTGACCTTGTCGTAGATCTGCGCCATGGAATCGAGCAGCGCCATCTGTTCGCGCATCTGCTCGTCCCGCTCCCGTATGTCGCGGAGCTTCTCGATCAGGTCGCGGTAATGCTGGGTGATCACCTTGCAAAGGCTGCTCCCCGCCGCGAGCATGACCAGCCCCTCAATGGTATAGCCGCTCATGCGGGCAATAAAGTAGCTTTTCACCGTCGCGTAGTCGCTGCGCACCGACACATAATAGGGCGCGGCCAGCCACTGCGCAATCGCCATGCATACGAAATTGACGGCGCTCGCGGACAGAAACAGCCGCCTATCGCAAAACATCAGGCTCATCAGCGGGACAAGCATCCACGCAAGGTAGATCCCGATGTTCGTGTAGCTCATGTAAACAAGCAGGCAATCCACCGCGAACAAGGCGATCATACCCGTCAAAAAGGATTTCGGCCGCTTTCGGAGCATCAGAAGATGGATCAGCGCAAGCAGGAGCATGCACACGAAGCAGTTGAAGCAGGTGGAATATGGCACCGAACGGTAAACGCCCAGCCAATTGCCCAGCGCGATGGCGGGACCGGCGAAAACACACGCCCAAAGGATGACGTTCATGCGCAGATTGGTTCTCAGCCGGTTTTCGCGCTGGAAATCCTCAAAGCTGTTGACGACGCCTTGCTGGATCAGCTTCCCGATGTATTCCAGATATTTCTTCATCGCTGCTGCCCCCTGTCGACACAAGATGCTGTGCCGTTTGCCTATTTGCTCTACATTATAGCGAATATGGCGAGAGGACGCAAGCCCTATTTTTCCGTTTCCCGCGTTTTTTTGCGCGGCGCTTCGAGGCGTTATGCTTCGCCCGTTTCCGAAGCGTCCTCCGAGA
>CAMVGI010000329.1 GCA_947166955.1 uncultured Clostridia bacterium
AAGCGCCTGATTATCCTCGAAGCGGAACACGCCGACGCGGCCGAGATATCCGCCGTTTTCGGTGAGCAGGTTGCCCATCTCGTCCGATGTGACGCGGTCGGTGTAGAGCCGGATGGTATTGCCGTTCGGGTCGAGCACGCGGCCGTAGCCGGAGAGCCACAGGTAGCCGTCGTTGTCGAGGCCGAAGTTGCCGTTGCGGGTGTAGACGCGCTCGCCGTCCGCGGTCTCCAGCGCGAAGAAGCCGTCGCCCTCGATGGCGAAGTCCAGCGGCTGGCCCGTTTCTTCGAGCGAGCCCTGCTCGTAATCGGTGTAAAGCTGACTCGGCGCCGTGATCCAGCTCTGTTCGCCGAGGTCGGTATATTTGCGGTCCATATTGCCGACGCGCTTCCACATCACCTCCTGAAACGTGGAGAAGGTGTAGCGGTCGGTCTTGAATCCGGCGGTGGCCACGTTGGTCATGTTGTTGGAGATCACGTCGAGGTTGCGCCCCTGCGTGAGCATGCCGGATGTCAGGTTGTAAAAGCCCTTGAACATATGCTGTCCTTTCTGCTTTTCGTTCCTTCCGTTGGTCCGTCCGTTCATTTTCGGAACGGCTCTTATGGCTGAGCCATAATAACCTTGAGCTTTTGGATCGCCCTCGTGTGGATCTGGGACGCGCGCGCGTGGCTGACGCCCAGAATATCGGCGATGTCCTTCATTTTCATGTCCTTTTGGTAGTAGAGCGAGAGCACGATCTGCTCGTTCTCGCGCAGCTGTCCGATTGCGTTCGCCAGCGTGTTGAGCATCTCCTGCCGTTCAAGCGACGCCTCCGGCATCATGTCGGCGGCGGTCTCCTCCGGCCCCGAGATCTGCTCGTAGCCCTCCAGCGTTTCCTCCAGCGAGACCACGTTGTACATCGAGCTGTTCGCCATCGCGTCCAGATACTCGTCTTCCGAGATGCCGAGCCGCTGTGCGACCTCCTGATCGGTCGGGAAACGCCCCAGCTCGTTGTAAAGCTCGGCGTTCGCGCGCTCGATCTCCTTGGCGCGCCGGCGCACCGGACGCGGGACCCAGTCCTGCTGGCGGGCAAGGTCGATGATCATGCCGCGGATGCGCTTGGCAACGTAGGTATCGAACCGGCCGATCGACGGGTCGTACTTATCCACCGCCTTCGCCAGAGTGATAAGTCCCTCGTTGATGATATCGTCGAGCTGGGCGAAAGTGCAATACACGCCCTGGATCTGCAAAGCGATGTTGCGCACGATGCCGGAATGCCGCATGACGATCTCCCATTTGAGCTCGTCGCTCGGATTCCGCCGGTACTCCTCGAACAGCACATCCACCGACATGTCCGCGTATGAAGTTTTCAACGCAGCGTTGTTCATGCACCTACCGCCCTCTTTTCATCGGCCTGCAAGCTGATATTGCCGATGGACTGTATCTGCACGGTGCCCACGATCTCGTTGAACGAAAGCACGTAAAGGCCGGGGAAATACTGCGCGAGCAGACGGCTCAGATAAACGCGGATGACCTGACTCGTTAGCAGGATCGGCGACTGTCCCAGCTCCTGGAACTTCTTCATTGCCTCGGAGAGCTGCGTGATGACGGGCTGGATCAGCTCCGGCCCCATCGCAAGGTAAATGCCGTGCTCGTTCTTCGTAAGCGACGCGACGATGCGGCGCTCCACCTCGCCGTCGAGCGTGACCGCGCGCAGCTGCCCGTTCTCGCAGAACCGGCGCGTGATGGTGCGCGCGAGCGCGCCGCGCACGCTTTCGGTCAAAAGGTCGGGATCGCGGGTATTGTTCATCGCGTCCACCAGCGTTTCGAGGATCGTGCCGAGGTCGCGAATGGGAACGCCTTCCATGAGGAGGTTGCGCAACACCTTTTCCAGCAGCGCGTAGCTCACGATCGCGGGGCAGGGCTCCTCGACCAGTTCCGGCGAGGTGCGCTTGAGGTTATCGACAAGCTGCGTGGTCTCCTGTCGTCCGAGCAGTTCGTAGGCGTGGCGCTTGATGGTTTCGGAAAGGTGCGTGAGCATGACGGACAGCGGGTCGATGACCGTGTAGCCGTAGATCTCCGCCATTTCCTTGTTCTCCGGCAGGATCCAGCGCGAGGGGATGCCGTATGCCGGCTCCACCGTCTCGATGCCGTCGATCTCCTTGACCGGGGTGGACGGTTCGAGCGCGAGGTAGTAATCCATCAGGATCTCGCCGCGGGTGACCTCCTCGCCCTTGATGTAGATGATGTATTGATTCGTGCCGAGCATCGACCCGTCGTGCAATCGCACGGTCGGGATCACGAAGCCCATCTCCTGCGCGTATTGGCGGCGGAAGATCACGATGCGGTTGATAAGCTTGCCGCCGCTTTGCTCATCCACGAGCGGGATCAGGCTGTAGCCGACCTCCATTTCGATCGGTTCGACCGTAAGAAGCTGATAGACGTTGCCGATGTCCTTGAAGAAATCGGCCTGACTCGGCGCGGTCTCCGGCGTGACCTCGCCGCCCTCGCCGGGAGCGCCCGCCTGCGCCTCGCCCGCGGCCTCCGCAACCTGCGCGCGCAGCCGCCGCAGCAGGAAGAAACCTCCGGCGAGCAGGCCGGCGCCGACCACCAACAGCGCAAAGGGCGGCGTATTCGGCAGGACGCCGAGAAACACCATCGCGCCGCCGGCGACCATGATGGCGGTCGGCTGGGCGGTGAACTGGGCGCGCACATCCTCGCCGAGGCTGCCCTCGGAAACGGAGCGCGTGACGATCATGCCCGTGGCGGTGGAAATCATCAGAGCCGGGATCTGAG
>CAMVGI010000330.1 GCA_947166955.1 uncultured Clostridia bacterium
CTTCCTGATTTTCTCTGTATACGCCGGACTGCTTGAGCATCTCGTCGACCAGCGTGGTCTTGCCGTGGTCGACGTGCGCGATGATGGCAATGTTGCGCAACTTTTCGTTCTTCATACTATCAGCTCCAAATTCGGGATTTTCACAACTTTGACAGTATATGACGGTTCGGCGGAGTTTTCAAGACATTTTTCACATTTTTATTGACATTTTGACGACCTCTGCGGTAAACTATTTAGGCAAATCGCCCATATGCCCTCGTAGCTCAGCTGGATAGAGCGTCCGCCTCCTAAGCGGAAGGCCACGCGTTCGAATCGCGTCGAGGGTGCCAAAAAAGAAGGACTTGCGTAAGCAAGTCCTTCTTTTTTGGCACCGGTTAAACATAACTATCCCCCAAGCGAGGCGGCGAGGCGCGACGTGTACCATACGGCGGCGGCGCACAGCAGTGCCGCTGCGAGCGCGAGGTACGGCACGAGCCTGTCCACGGCGGAGCGGAACCGCAGCAGGGCGTTCTCAAGCGGCACGTTCCGCTCCTGCCAGCGCATCAGCACGTTGTCCGCGAGCTGCACGCCCCACGCGCCCGCCGGAGCGACGGCGGCAAGCTCGGCGCACAGCGCCTCCGCGTCCTCCTCCGCCGCAAGCCACGTTTCCACGCGCGCGCGCCGCGTTCCCAGCACCTGCGCCGCGTCCTGCGCGGGAAAGCGCGCCCCACACACGAGCCAGACCGCCGCTCTGCGCTTCATCGGACGCTTCATCAGCCGCCACAGCGCATCGCTGACCGTAACGCCCGAAAGCTCCTCGAACGCCGCCTTTTTCATCGGCGCGGCGCTCTTGCGGTACCACGCGTCCTCCGACGCGCGGTAGGCGAAGCGGTAAAGGGCGCGCCGCTCGGCCTCCGCGGAAAGCGGACGCGTCTCCCCCGCCATGTAAAGAAGGCTCTGCAACGCCGCTTGCTCCGCCTTGAACGTCAGGCCCGTCAACAGCAGGCAGAAGCTGTACAAGGTCTCGCCCTCCGCATCCGCCAACGCCTCAATATGTGGATAAATCGTTCTCATTTTGCCGTCCTGTTATAAAAAAATGGTAAGATATTGTTTAAAAAAACAATTGCAATCGCCGTAAATATCAAGTAAGATAAATTGTAGCATGTTTTCCGCTGGGATACAAGCCCGGCGGAAAACATGCCGAGAAGAACGATGAAAAGAGGAGGAACCCCATGAAAAAGCGCATTTTATCCCTTTGCCTTGCTTTAGCAATGATTCTCTCTCTCGCCGCCTGCGGCGGGAAGACCGAAGAGCAGCCCTCTACGCCCGCCGCCCCGACCACGACCAGCGGCAACGGCGGCGCCGCCACCCCGGCCGCGACGCCTGCGGGCGCGAGCCTTTCCAAGGACGCCATGCTCGCGAACAGCACCTTTGTCAACTCCAACATCGGCAAGGGCATGTACGCCGGCACGTCCGAGAAGGACGCCATCACGGTCGAGTGCACCACGATGTCCGTGATGAACACCATCAAGATGACCTACAACACCGAGTTCTCCATTGCCCGCCACGGCTGGGACACCCTTGTGAAGCTTGACGCCGAGAACAATATCGTCCCCGCCGCCGCGGAGTCCTGGGAGGCCGCTCCCAACGCCGCCGGCGAGAAGGACATGGTTTGGACCTTCCATCTGCGTCCCGGCATGAAGTGGGTGGACAGCACCGGCGCCGTGATCGGCGATGTGAAGGCGAGCGACTTCATCTTTGCGTGGAAGGAGCTGCTCAACCCCGACAATGCCGCCGAGTACTATGGCTTCGCCGCGATCTTCAAGAACGCGCAGGCCTACTATGACTACAAGTCCGGCAAGGAAGGCGCTCCCGCGGTCGAGTGGGAGGACGTCGCGGTCAAGGCAGTCGACGACCTGACCATCCAGTTCGAGCTTGAGACCTACCTGCCCTATCTGCTCCAGTACATCAAGTTCGAGGTCCTCAGCCCCGTGTGCGAGGAGCTCTACACCAAGGTCGGCGCGGACGCCTACGGCACCGCCCCCGACAAGATGGCCTACAGCGGCTCGTTCTACATGACCGAGTGGGTCACCGACAACGTCATCACCATGAAGCGCAACCCCACGTGGTGGGATGCCGACAGCGTCTCCCTTGAGACCATCCATTTTGCCAAGTATACCGACGCCAACACCAAGTATAACGCCTTTGCCGGCGGCGAGATCGACATCATCGACATCACCGGCGAGCAGCGTGCGATGTTCACCGGCGAGGGCTTCGACGTCACGAGCTACGTCGGCGGCTACAGCTACTACTTCCAGATCAACACCCTCGACGGCCCGAACGACATGCATCCCGAGGCGACCAAGTCCGACATGCGCAGCAAGAGCCTGCGTAAGGCGATCTCCTACGCGCTCGACCGCCGTCAGATCATCGACACCGTCTTTAAAAACGACAACCAGCCCGCGCAGTGCTTCACGCTCGGCATCAGCGGCGTGAACACCACCGAGTTCGGCGATGCGGTCGTCGCCGCGAACGGCGGCAGCCTCTATCCCGAGCATGCCGACGCCGCCAAGGCGAAGGAGCTCCTCGCTCAGGCGCTCGCCGAGCTCGGCTACACCGACGCTTCCCAGATCGACGTCACGCTGATGACCAGCGAGGGTTCCCAAAACGAGAAGCTCTCCCAGGTCGTGCAGGAGCAGATCCGTCAGGCGCTCGGCTTCGAGCCGAAAATCGAAGTGCTCACCATCACCGAGGCGCGCGCCCGCCGCAACAAGCTCACCTACGATATG
>CAMVGI010000331.1 GCA_947166955.1 uncultured Clostridia bacterium
AACGCACTGGATATGTTGCCGCGACTGACTGCGCCCACCAAAAAAGATCATTAAATACAAGCCGCCGAAGAGGAGCTCTCTGCAGGCGGCTTTGTTTTATGCCGGCCTATTGAAATTTGTGGGTGATTTCAAGAAACTGTTTGAGAAAAGGCAGACCTGCGGCGTTAGCTTTTGTGGGTGATAACGCAACGGACACAGGGAAAACCTCTGTGTCTGTTTTTTATCTGTTTTGTGTAGCTGCCTATAGGCGTTTTTGCTTGACTTTAGCCCATTATAACTATAAAATTGAGGTATATTTTGGAAAAGGAAGGTAGCCGGAAATGGGAAAAAAGATCAGCCAATGGATAAGCTGGATCATCATGCTGGCAATGGTGTTGCAGCTCGGCGTTCCGGCATTCGGTGAGGAAGCTCACGAAACGGTGCGGGAGCTTGAAGACGGCGTGACGCTTACCTACAACGAGGATGGGACGATCACGGCAACGATCTCAGCAACGGTGCCGGCAGCAACGCGAGGAACCCGCCGCGTGGCGGAAGAGCCGCGTCTGAGCGACGAAGGCGACAGCTTTATCCATGAGACGGAAGATCTCCGGGTGATCGTGGAGAAGACCTATACAGACGGTAATACCTTGGCGACCGTGGAGGCGGAGTCCGGCGAGAGTGTGTTGTTCTATCCGGAAACGGCGAGCGGAGAGATCCCGGTCGAAGAGCAGGAGGCGCCGGAAGTATCCGCGGCGCCGGAAGCGCCTGCGGAGACGGAGGCACCCGTGGAAACGGAGGCGCCCGAGGAAACGGAAGCACCCGCGGCGCCGGAAGCGCCCGCGGCGACGGAGGCACCCGTGGAAACGGAGGTACCCGTGGAAACGGAGGCACCCGAGGAAACGGAGGCGCCCGCAGAGACAGAAGCGTCCGCGGCGACGGAAGCGTCCGCGGCGACAGAAGCGCCCGGGGAGACAGAAGCGCCCATAGAAACGGAAGCGCCCATGGAGACGGAAGCGCCTGCGGCGACAGAAGCGCCAGCGGCGACGGTTGAAATCTACGACAGCGTAGACGGCGTCGGCACCGGCTACGCCAATGGTAGCTATGCAGGAGTCATCTATCCGGGCGCGATCAACGAGTATACAGATATTGAGCTGATCCCGCTTGCAGACGGCGTCAAAGAGAATATTATTATGCGGCAGTACACCACTTCGGAGATCAGCTACGTGATGCGCTTCTCTGGCCTGTATCCTGTGCTGTCGGGCAATACTGTTTTGTTATACAATGCGTCCGGCGAAAAGGCGGGCGAGATTTCCGCGCCCTTTTTGGTGGACGCCAACGGAGCATATAACGCAAATATCACGGTGCTACTGGAAGAGAACGGCGAGGGCTACCGGCTGAAGTATACGCTGGACGAGAACTGGCTGCACGAGGCGGCCTATCCAGTCGTTTTGGATCCGTCCGTGACATATGTGGGAAAGGACGGCAGCGGCTACTCCTGGAATAACATGGCAGACAGCTATGTTACGAGCGCCGAGCCGGACAGGAACTACAACGGCTTATCCGAAACGCAATTGCTGTGCGGCAATGTAAAAGGAGAGGCGATGTGCCTGTTTCGCCCGGTCATCCCGGAAAGCATCAAAAACATAGCAAGTCAAATGCTTGTCAAGGAGGCGATCCTTCACACCTACGTAAGCAGCGTGAACGGCAGCAACAGCTATACGGTTCATCGGCTCATGGGAAGCTGGGAGAGCAATCAAGTTACATATAACAATTGCCCACGCTATGGAGCGGCAACGGGCAGCAAAACCATCAGCGCAACCGGCTGGGAGAACTGGGACATCACAGAAATCGCGTCGACATGGTTCAACTACATAGACAAGAACCCGGCGGACAACAACGGCGTTTTGATTCGCGGCGGAAAAAGCGGCGGCAGTCTGGTGTTTACCTCTTCGGACGCATGGAGCAACAACGCCTACTACGAGATCACCTTTTATCCGCTGGCTCAGTCATGGCCGAAGGAGCTTGGGATGCAGCTAACGCCGAAGGGCAACGCGCTCAACTCCGGCACGGGCTATCTGGAACTAAGCTGGAGCGCGGTGGAGGGCGCGGAAAACTACTATGTCGGAATCCAGAACGGCAAGGAATTTGAGTATTTTTATGTCAATGGAGCGACGAGTTGGACGAGCAAAGGCAAAGGGATCTGGCCGACGGAGGAGGAGATAAAAAACGGCAGATACCGCCTGCACCACGATGGCAAGGGCGCGGAGCTGGCGATGTTCCCGGCCTTCGTCTATAACAACGCAGGGGGAGAGCTGGAAAATGACGTTTACTACTATGTGCGCGTCGTCCCGGCCAACCAGTACGGACAGGCGCCGCGAACGCCGTCAGATCATTTCAAATACGCCCGCCTGCCGGACCGTCTGGCGCCGAGCGCGCCTACCAGCCTGACGATTACTCCGACGGGGTATACCAACAAGAACACCATAACGGCAAGCTGGAGCGGCATCAAGGATTACAATACGACGGCGACAACGGCGGTTGCGGATTTGGGGAAAGACGGCTGCGTGCAATACTCGTTTGACGGCAATACCTGGAAAAACACGAGCTCGTCTGCCTGCAGCGGCAGCGCGGACGTCGACGTCAAGGGCGTAGCGGACGGCGTCAATTATCTGTACATACGCGGCAAGGACAGCGCCGGGAACGCTTTGTATTATAAAAATGCGAAGTTCTACATCGACCGTACCGGGCCGAAGTCGAATGTGGAGATCAGCCCTGTTAGC
>CAMVGI010000332.1 GCA_947166955.1 uncultured Clostridia bacterium
ATCGATGTATCTCACCCGCAAGGCGGATGTCTCCGTCGCCTCGGGCGGAAAGGAGTGAGCGCGCATGGAAGACTCGAAAAAAAACGGTGCCGGCGGACGCATCATCCTCGCGCTGACGCTTTTGTTCTTCTACTTTCCCATCGTCTATATCATTTTCTTCTCGTTCAACGACTCGCGCTCGCTGACGAAATTCGGCGGCTTTTCGCTGCGCTGGTACGAGAAGATGTTCGCGGACTCGACGATGATGGAGGCCGTGCTCTACACGGTGCTCATTGCCGTGCTTGCCACCGTGATCTCCACGGTGGTCGGCACGGTCACCGCCATCGGACTCTCCAAGTCGAGGCGCGTTCTCTCCGCGTTTGTGGAGCGCGTCAACGACCTGCCCGTGATGAATCCCGATATTGTGACGGCGATCAGCCTGCTGATGTTTTTCAGCGTGCTCGCCGTACGCAAGGGCTTTGTTACGATGCTGCTCGCCCACATCATGTTCTGCATCCCCTATGTCATGCTCTCGGTAACGCCGAAGCTCCGCTCGCTTGACCCGAATCTCATCGAAGCGGCGCTCGACCTCGGCGCGACGCCGTTTCAGGCGCTCACACGCGTCATCGTGCCGCAGATCCGCCCCGGCATCGTCTCCGGCGCGCTGATCGCGTTCACCATGAGCTTCGACGACTTCGTCATCTCCTACTTTACCACCGGCAACGGCGTGAACAACATCTCCATTCTCGTCTACACGATGTCCAAGCGCGTCAACCCCTCGATCAACGCGCTCTCGACCATTGTGATCCTTCTCATCACGCTGGTGCTCGGCATCATGAACATCGTGCCCATTCTCCGCGAAAAGCGCGGCGGGCGCGAAGACGGGCGTTCTCCCGCCGCCAAGCGCAAAATGACCGCCGCGGTCGCCGTGGTGCTGGTCGTCGCCGTCGCCGTCGCTGCCGCCGCGGGAAGCGGCGCCAAACGCCGCCGCCAGCAGGACGCGGTCGAGAAGTACGGCTCCGCGGTGCTCAAGCTCTATCTCCCCGGCGAATATCTAGGCGAAGACACGATCGCCAACTTTGAAAAACAGTACGGCGTCAGCGTGATCGTGGAAAACTTCGATTCCAACGAAATGATGTACACCAAGCTGCAGGCGGGCGACTCCTACGACGTGCTGATCCCGTCGGACTACATGATCGAGCGTCTGATCAAGGGCAACTATCTCCGCCCGCTCGACAAGAGCGCGCTTTCCAACCTCGACAACCTCTCCGAGCAGGTCGTCGGCCTTGCCTACGATCCGGACGGTACCTATTCCGTCCCCTACCTCTGGGGCAGCATCGGTCTGGTGTATAACCATGAAAACGTCGATCCCGCCGTCGTTGAGGAACAGGGCTGGGATATCCTGCACAACACCGACTACGCAGGGCGCGTCTACATCTACGATTCCGAGCGCGATTCGTTCATGATGGCGTTCAAGGCGCTGGGCTATTCCGCGAACACGGAGGACCCCGCGGAGATCGAGGCCGCCTATGAATGGCTGCGCCAGATGAACAACACCATGTCCCCCGTCTACGTCACCGACGAAGTCATCGACTCGATGATCAACGGTTATCAGGACATCGCGGTCGTCTACAGCGGCGATGCGACCGTCATTCTCGACGAAAACGAGGAAATGAGCTTCTGCATGCCGAATCAGGGCACAAACGTCTGGTGCGACGCGATGGTCATTCCCGCAAACGCGGAGAATCCCATGCTCGCCCACGAGTTCATCAACTATATGCTCTCCTACGAGGCGGCATTCGACACCTCCGAGACCGTCGGCTACTCCTCCCCGAACGCCGAGGTGCTTGAGGAAATGAGCACGCAGGAGGATCTTTACGCCGAAAACGACGCGTATCTTCCCCGCAGCGGCTACGCGCTCGACGAGATCTATCACGACAACATCACCCTCCAGCGCGAGCTGAGCAAGTATTGGATCCGCGTCAAGGCAGAGGGCTGAGAAATCTTTCCAAAAAGGACGTCCGCACTTGTGCGGGCGTCCTTTTTATGCTACAATGCACAAGACATTTCAATTCAGGAGGACGCAGCATGAACATCGGAGACACTTACGAAGTCAGGGATACCGTTACCGAAAAGAACACTGCCGCCTCGCTCGGCAGCGGCGCGCTGCCGGTCTTCGGCACGCCGTTTTTGATCGCGATGATGGAAAACGCCGCATTTTCCTATATGCAGGAGCATCTGCCCGAGGGCAAGAGCAGCGTCGGCGTCAAGCTCGACGTCTCCCACGTTTCCCCCACCCCCATCGGCATGGCGGTCCGCGTCACGGCGGAGGTCGCCGCGATCTCCGAAAACGGCAAGATGGTCGACTTCAACGTCAAAGGCTACGACGACGCGGGGCTGATCGGCGAAGGGACGCACCGCCGCGCCATCGTCGACGTCGAACGTTTCCTCTCCAAGTGCGAGGGCAAGCGGAAGCAGTAAAGGAGAAGGATATGCATTAGTCCGGCGCCGTTTACCGTCCGCCCAGCGAGGCGTACAGTCTGATCGTCCAATGTACGCTCGGATGCAGCCACAACAAATGCGCGTTCTGCATCATGTATAAGGCGAAGCAGTTCTCCATCAACCCCATCGAACAGGTGCTCGGCGACCTCGCGGACGCACGGGAGACCTATCCGCGCGTCGAACGCATTTTTCTCGCTGACGGCGACGCGCTGATCCTGCCGATGGAATATCTCCTCACCGTGCTGGACTATATTCGCGAGCAC
>CAMVGI010000333.1 GCA_947166955.1 uncultured Clostridia bacterium
GCATCGTGTTCCAGAGCTACGCCCTGTTTCCGACGATGACGGTGTACGACAACATCGCCTTCGGCCTCAAGGTCAAGAAGATGAAAAAGGCGGAGATCGACGAGAAGGTGCGCGCCATCGCCAGAAAGGTCGATCTGACCGACGAGCAGCTTAAAAAGGCGGTCTCCCAGCTCTCCGGCGGACCGCCGCAGCGCGTCGCCATCGCGCGCGCGCTCGTCACCGAGCCGGCGATCATCTGCCTCGACGAGCCGCTCTCCAACCTCGACGCGAAGCTGCGCGTGCAGCTGCGCGGGGAACT
This sequence comes from uncultured Clostridia bacterium, assembly GCA_947166955.1. The sequence goes on from CAMVGI010000333.1 coordinate 299, forward strand.
GAAGAAGATGCAGAAGGACTTCGGCATCACCAGCATCTACGTCACGCACGATCAGGAGGAGGCGCTCACGCTCTCCGACCGCATCGCCGTGTTCAACAAGGGCGTCATCGAGCAGGTCGGCACGCCCAACGAGGTTTACAACCACTCCGCGACCGAGTTCGTGTGCAACTTCATCGGCGACATCAACCGCCTCTCGGACGAGCTTGTGCAAAAGCTCGTCTCCGGCGGCGCGAAGATCGACCCGAAGGAGCACCACTACATCCGCCTCGAGCGCGTGCACGTGGGCGCTTCCGAGCGCGCGGGCGTGCTGACCGTGTCCGGCAAGGTCGCCATGCGCGAGTATTACGGGCTTTACATCAAGTATTACATCGACGTCGGCAGCCAGACGATCAAGGTCATGGAGCGCAACGACGGCGTGCACATCTACGAGGAGGGCGACGGCGTGACCGTCGGCATCGACCCCGCCGACCTCATGAGCTATCCGGCGGGAGGAGAGGAGGCGGCGCAATGAACGGCTCCCTCGCGCGTCCCAGACCCCTCAATCCGACGAAGGCGCTCCAGCTCATCGGCGCGCTGTTCTTTGTGTATCTCTTTTTCGGGTTCATGCTGCTCCCGTGCCTCAACACGCTCACGAGCATCTTCACCACGAAGGACGCCGCGGGGCGGACGGATCCCTTCGCGGTCATCCGCTTCTTCCTCGCGGGCAATATGGCGAAGTTCGTGTGGAACTCTCTCAAGCTTGCGCTGTGCCTGATCGTGACGGTCAACGTGGTGGGCATTTCCATCGTGCTGCTGACCGAATACTTCGACATCAAGGGCGCGAAGATCCTGCGCATGGGCTACATGACGACGCTGATCTACTCCGGCGTTGCGCTCGTCACGGGCTACATGTTCCTCTACGCGGGCGACGGCATCCTCACCACCGCCATCCAGGAGGTCAATCCGGACTTCAACCCCACGTGGTTCTCCGGCTTCAACGCGGTGCTCTTTACGATGACCTTCGCCTGCACGTCCAACCACGCGCTTTTTCTGCGAAACGCCATCCGCGGCATCGACTACAACACCGTCGAGGCGGCGCGCAATATGGGCGCGAAGCCCTTTAAGGTGCTCTTTAAGGTCGTGTTCCCGACGCTGCTGCCCACGCTTTTTTCCCTCACGGTCATGACCTTCATCACCGGCCTTTGCGCGATGTCCGCGCCGACGCTTTTGGGCTACGATTCCATCAACCCCGAGATCGTGCGCCTTGCCGGTTCCTCGGTCGCGGACGAATCGTTCCCGCAGGCGCGCGCGGCGCTGCTCAGCATCATCCTCGCCTGCTTTACGATCGTGCTGCTCACCATCCTCTCGTCCTATGAGCGCAAGGGGCATTACCTCTCCGTCTCCAAGACGAAGGCGAAGCTCCAGAAGCAGAAGATCACCAACCCCGTGGCGAACGTGCTCGCGCACATCTACGCCTATGTCCTGTTCATCATCTACATGACGCCGGTGGTGATGATCGTCGTCTTTTCGTTCCAGACCTACAGCGCCGTGCGTATGCGAAAGCTCGACCTTTCGCAGTGGACGCTTCTCAATTACTTCGGGCAGGCGGACTACTCCTACCTCACCTCGCGCGGCACCTACAAGGTGCGCGAGGGCTCGATCTCGGGCGTGTTTTCCAACGAGGCGACGCTCGGCGGCATCCACACGAGCTTCGTGCTCTCGGTCGTGGCGGCGGCGCTTGCCTGCGTGATCGTGGTGGTCGCGTGCAACTACATCTTCAAGCACAAGAAGACCGGTACGGTGCTCGAATACGCGCTGCTGTTCCCGTGGCTGCTGCCGACGATCCTCATTTGCTATTCCTACCGCGTGTTCTTTAACTCCAACGACGTGTGGTACGTTTTCGGCAGGAACCTCTACTACGCCGACGCGGTGCGTATCCTGATGATCATTGCCTATACGGTGGTGCGGCTCCCGTTCTCGCTGCGCATGGTCAAGGCGGCGTTCTACGCCATCGACGAGGAGCTGGAGGACGCGGCGCGCAACCTCGGCGCAAGCCCCGTGCGCACATTCCTCAAGGTCAAGCTCCCCATCATCCTGCCGAGCGTGCTCGCCGTGTTCGCGCTCAACTTCAACTATCTTTTCACCGAATACGATATGTCCGCGACCTTTGCCAGCACCTACGGCACGACCTACGCCATGGTCATCCAGAGCATGACGCGCGAGGAGGGGCTTTACGGCTACAACAGCAACGCCTCCGGCCGCCGCTGCGCGAGTACGGTGTTTATCATGCTCGTGTCGGGGCTGATCCTCTACCTCGTTTACGGCGTGGGCGCGCGCGATCTGAGCGAACGGCTCCAGGCGCGCGCAAAATGGCGCGCACGTTTTGAAAAACTAAAAGGCGGAAAGAAGAAGGAGGCGGTGAACACGCCATGATCAAAAACATACTCTTCGATATGGGCGGC
>CAMVGI010000334.1 GCA_947166955.1 uncultured Clostridia bacterium
CGGCTGCGGTCGATGGCGAAGCGAACGACGTTCGCGACCTCGGCCTGCTGCTCCGGCGTCTTGAGGTCGTACTCCATGGAGTAGTCGCCAAGCTCGCTGACGCGGATGCCGTAGCGGCGGATCAGCTCGAGGGAGAAGCCCTCGCCGGCGAAGGTGTCGTGACCGCGCTTGCCGTCGAAGAACTCGTCCATGTTGATATACACGGCGTGACCGCCGGCGGGGAGGACGACGCCCTTGACGCCGGCCTTGTAGAAGCCCTCGGCGAGGTAGTTGCACTGCTTGACGCGCTCGTCGAGATAGTCAAAGTTGCAGCTCTCATAGAGACCCACGGCAAGCGCCATGATGTCACGGCCGCTCATGCCGCCGTAGGAGTCGTTGCCGTAGCAGGAGATCTGCTTGACCTTGAGGCGGACGCCCACGTCCATCTTGACGCTGCCGTCGGGGTTGAAGTCGGAGAAGTTCTTCCAGAACAGGCCCTTGTCGCGGAACGCGAGCATGCCGCCCATGTTGGCGTGGCCGTCCTTCTTGGCGGACATGGTGAAGCCGTCGCAGTAGGAGAACATCTCGGTGGCGATCTCGGCGATGGACTTGTCGGCGTAGCCTTCCTCGTTCATCTTGATGAAGTAGGCGTTCTCCGCCCAGCGCGCCGCGTCGAGGATGTAGGGGATGTTGTAGCTGTGCGCGATCTTGCTGACTTCGCGCAGGTTGCCCATGGAAACGGCCTGGCCGCAGACGGGGTTATTGGTGATGCAGGTGAAGATCAGCGGCACGTTCTCGGGGCCGACGCCCTCGATGAGCTGCTTGAGCTTGTCGAGGTCCATGTTGCCCTTGAACGGGTTCTTGGGATAGCGGCCGCCCTCGGGGACCTCGTAGAGAAGCTTCTTGTTGTAGAGGTTGCGGGGGATGGAGCCCATCTGCTTGATGTTGCCCTCGGTGGTGTCGAAGTGGCCGTTGGAGGGGATGGTGAACTTCTTGCCGGGATGGCGCTCGTTGAGGATGTTGCGCACGATCTCCATCAGCACGGACTCCGCGGCGCGGCCCTGCTGGATGATGAAGGCGTTGGGGCGCTCCATCTGCGCGGCGCCGCCGTTGAACAGACCGCCCTCGTACTCGCAGAGGTAGACCTCTTTCATCATCTTCTCGACGTCGCGGCAGTCGGTGCGCACGAGGTCGACGATCTTCTTCCAATTCTTCTCGCCGCCGCGCTCGAAGATGTCGCGGAACGTGTCGAGCAGAACATAGTAACCGGTGTTGCGGCCGTAAGCCTCATCGCCGAGGAACAGAGCGGCCCACTGCTGGTTGGTCATGGCGGTGGTGCCGGAGTCGGAGAGCATATCGACGGTCAGCATGCCCGCGGGGAAAGCGAACTCGTTGTAGTGGGTCGCCTTCAGGACGCGCTCACGCTGCTCGACCGTGACGTTGGGAAGGTCGCGGACGGCGAAGGAAAAATGATGGGGAGTGGGGACGTTCAGGGGATACTCGTTCGACATAATACTTTACCTCCAATAAAATTTGTTGATTTTTTCAGAGGATACTCCGGTCGTCGTAGGCAGGTTCCCAAGTCTGCAAACGCTTAGCGGACAGTATCAAGAAAACTTACTTCGCGGCGATGACTTCGATCTCCACCAGAGCGTCCTTCGGCAGGCGCGCGACCTCGACGGCGCTGCGGGAGGGGAACTTGCCCTCGGTGAAGAACGTGGCATAGACCTCGTTCATGGCGCCGAAATTGTTCATGTCGCTCAGAAACACCGTCGTCTTGAGGACGTGATCCATGTCCGTGCCGGCGGCTTCGAGCACGGCCTTCACGTTGGTGAGGGACTGCTTCGTCTGCGCCTGGATACCCTCGGGGAACGCGCCGGTCGCGGGGTCGAGAGGCAGCTGGCCGGAGGTGATGACAAGACCGTTCGCCTCGGTTGCCTGCGAATACGGGCCGATGGCGGCGGGGGCTTTGCTCGTGCTGATGATCTGCTTCACGTGGATTCATCTCCCTTTCGTATTGTGAGAAAATATTATCAGAACGAAAAAAACATGTCAATAGAAATTATGCAATTTGTATAAACACACATTTTAACGAGACAAAAATTGTACAAAGCGACTATTTAAATGGCGGCGAGAAAACGATAAATTTTCTTGATGAGAAAAAATTTTCATTTTTCCTTTGACAAAGACGCGCGCGTCTGCTATATCTTTACATAGATAGTAACCGCAAGGTCGTCCAAAATGTGTCGAAAGGGGTGCTGCGTATGCCGGACGCTTCCAGGGAACTGCTGCGGCAGTACGCAAAACTGACGGAATTTCTGGGGCGCGCGCTGGGGCCGGACTACGAGGTCGCGCTGCACGACCTGACCGATACCAACCGCTCGCTCATTGCCATTGCCAACGGGCACATCAGCGGCAGGAAGGTCGGCGCGCCGCTGACCAACCGTGCGCTGAGCATTCTGCGGGACAAGAGTTATGAGCAGACGGATTACCGCATCCACGATTACGGATTGTCCGTCAACGGCAAGGAGCTGCGCTCGAACACCATGTTCATCAAGCAGGACGGGCAGCTGATCGGGATGCTGTGCATCAATTTTGACGACAGCCGCTACCGCGCTGTCGCCGACCAGGTGCTGGGCCTGTGCCACCCGGACGCGTTTTTCGCCCGCGACGGCGAGGCGGAGGAGGCGCTCTCGCGCCCCGCGCCGGAGACGTTCAGCAATTCCTGACGCGTGTGGGGCAGCTTCATTGCCATGTC
>CAMVGI010000335.1 GCA_947166955.1 uncultured Clostridia bacterium
AGGTCTCGAGCGTCACGCCCCAGTTGAGGCATTTGACGTGCGTGGCGTCGATGCGCTTGACGCGCGAGAAATTCTTGCAGCCGGAAATAAGCGCGGCGCTGACCGTTTTCGGCGCCGCCATCAGGTCGCGCACGCTCGTCTGCTCCTCGCTGTGTCCGTCGGCGAGGACGCACACGTTGGAGCACATGCGGTACACCTCGTCGCGGTCGTGCGAGACGAGGAGCACGTCGCCCGGATAGGGGCGCAGCAGCTCGCCCAGTTCCAGTTCCGTCTGCCAGCGAAGATACGAATCGAGCGCGGAGAACGGCTCGTCGAGCAGCAGCGCCTCCGGCTCGGAGGCAAGCACGCGCGCAAGCGCCGCGCGCTGCTGCTGTCCGCCGGAGAGCTGGCGCGGATAGAGGTCGTCCAGCCCCTCAAGGCGGAACGCGCGCACCTTCTCGTCCACCGCCGCCTTTTGCTTTGCCCGCGGCAAATGCCGCACGGCGGCGTAAAGGTTGTGGCGCACGGTCATGTTCGGAAACAGCGCGTACTGCTGAAAGAGATACCCCACGCGGCGGCGCTGGGGGGACATGTTGACGCGCTTTTCGCTGTCGAAGAGTACGCGGCCGTTCAGCACGATGCGCCCTCTGTCGGGCGTCTCCAGCCCCGCGATGCACTTGAGCGTCATGCTCTTGCCGCAGCCCGACGCGCCGAGCAGCGCCGTGATGCCCTCACCGGTCTCGAAGTTGACGTTGAGCGTGAAGTCGTCCAGTTCCTTGTGAATGTTGACCGATAGCATCCGCTCACCTCCGCCCTTCGCGCTTTTCCAGCAGATTCACCGCGAGCAGCACCACCGCCGAGATGGCAATGTTCACCAGCACCCAGCGCAGCGCGAGCGCGTCGTCCCCGATGCGCCAAAGCTGATAGACCTCGGTGGCGATGGTCGCCGTCTTGCCGGGAGTATAGCCCGCGATCATGCTCGTCGCCCCGTATTCGCCGAGCGCGCGCGCAAACGAAAGCACCGCGCCCGCGAGGATGCCCTGGCGGCAGACCGGCATGCGCACGTGCCAGAAGATCCACGTGTTCGAAAGCCCCAGCGTGCGCCCCGCGTCGGAAAGCGTCTCGTCGAAGCTTTCGAACGCCCCGCGCGCCGTGCGGTACATGAGCGGGAAGATGATCACGCTCACCGCGAACACCGCCGACCACCACTGCATCGTCAGCTTTGCGCCAAACTGCTCAAGGGCCCACGCGCCGACGACGCGGCGGGGGCCCAAAACGCACAGCAGCAGATAGCCCACGACCGTCGGCGGCAGCACGAGCGGCAGCGTAAGCAGCACGTCGAGAACGCCCTTTAAGGCGCGCGGCAGCTTTGCGATATAGTACGCCGCCGCCACGCCGAGAAAGAACACGATCACGGCGGAGATGGCGGCGATGCGCAGCGAATTGAGAAGCGGGAACCAGTCCATAGACAGGGAAACTCCTTCTACACAGAGTACCCTTTAGTATATCTCATTTCGTCAAGGATGTAAAGCCGACGCTCTCGAAAATCGCGGCGGCGTCCGCGCTTTGCAGATAGGCGAGGAACGCGGCGGCCTCGTCGGGATGCGCGGAGGCCTTGAGCACGGCGGCGGGGTAGACGACCTGTCCGCACATCTCCGCCGTGGCGGTGTCCACGACCGTCAAGCCTGCGGAATATGCGTCGGTCTGGTAGATGACGCCGCAGTCGACCGCCGCCTCCTTGACCTGCGTGGTGACCTCCTTGACGTTCGAGCCGTAGGTCAGAACGCCCGTCGCGGCAAGCGCGGTCTCGTCCAGGCCGTAGAATTCAAAGATCTTCTGCGTATACTGCCCCACGGGCACGTCTGCGTTGCCCATGGCAAGCAGGATGTTTCCGCTCTTGAGCGCCTCGGCCAGCGCGTCGTAGGACGCGACAGCCTTGGGATTGCCCTCCGGTACGGCGAGCGCGACCTTGTTCTCCAGCAGATCGACGCGCGTATCCGCCGCGATCAGACCGCCGTCCGCGAGCGCGTTCATCTGCTTCGGCGCGGCGGAGAGAAACAGGTCGCAGTCCGCGCCCTCCTGGATCTGCGTCTTGAGCGTGCCCGAGGAGTCGAAGTTGAAGCGCAGCGTCACGTTCGGCGCGACGGTTTTGTACTTCTCCGCGATGGCGCTGAGCGTTTCGGTCAGCGACGCCGCGGCGAAGACGTCCAACTCAACGGCCTCCGCCTTTTGGGCGCAGCCCATGAGCGGCAGACAAAGCAGCAACAGCGTGAGGGCGATGGACAGTAGCTTTTTCATGGCGTCTTCCTCCGTTATTTCCGAAAAAATATACCGCTATTGTAGCGAAAGCGGCGCCGCCGCGCAAGGCCCGTTGTTTCGTATTGCCGAATTATTATCCGGCGATACCGAATTCTTGCTTGCGTGCCGCGCCGCCGTATGCTACGATGGCAAAGAAGAGGTGAGAACATGGAACAGCGTGAAACCGTCACACGGGTACGCTCCGTGGCAAAGGCGATGGAGCTTCTGGAGGCGCTGCTCGCGCGCCGCGCGCCGATGAGCCTGCAGGAGCTGTCCGCCGCCGCGGGCTATCCCAAGAGCACGACCTACGCCCTGCTCTCGACGCTGCGCGAGCACGCGATGGTCGAGCAGCGCGCCGACGGGCGCTACGCGCTCGGCATCCGGCTGTTTGAATGCGGCTGCGCCGTGAGCGAGGGCTGGGACGTGTCGCGCGTCGCGCGTCCGTTTTTGGAG
>CAMVGI010000336.1 GCA_947166955.1 uncultured Clostridia bacterium
CTTATGCTGTAAGTAGTCTCCGCTCAGCAGAAAAATTCGATTTTGTGAAAAAAAGAGTTGACATTCGCCTCCTGCGGGTGTACTATTCCAATGTTCGGTCCGCGCGGTTAGCTCAGCTGGTAGAGCACATGCTTGACGTGCATGGGGTCACAGGTTCGAGTCCTGTACCGCGCACCAAAAAATACCTGATTTCTTCGGAAATTGGGTATTTTTTCTTACTTTTTCGGCAAAAAACGATTTTACGAACCTGCGGTAAACTAAGGTATCTTGCGGTAAACTAAGGTGCTTTTGCGGAAAAAGTGCGGAAAAATCTGAGCGCGCCCGCCAGCCCTGTTTCAGAGGGCTGGCGGGCATTTTGCCCAGGTGTTTCTCTACGCAGACGTAAACCCGTGATGGTGTTTGAAAAAATTCTGCGTTAGGTCTTGCTTACTTAGTTAGAATGTGCTAATATACCTTCAAAGAGGCGCAGAGGCGCCACAGAGAAAGGAGCGTTTTCTATGTCTTGGAGCAAATTGGCGGTTTTTGCGGGCGGCGTGCTGTTCGGCACGGCGGGGATCAAGGCGCTTGGCAGCAAGGACGCGAAGAAGGCGTACACGCACGTCACGGCGGCGGCGCTGCGCGCGAAGGACTGCGTCATGGACGCCACAACAAAGGTGCGCGAGGGCGCGGAGGACGTTTACGAGGACGCGAAGCGCATCAATGCCGAGCGTGCTGCGGCGGAGGACGCCGCCGTCATCGAGGACAAAGCCTGAGAGTGATGCGAGAGGGAAGCAACTGCTTCCCTTTTCGCGGTTTGGGGGAAAACCATGAAATGCAGGATATTGCATGAATCCGAGGGGCGGCTGCGCGTGCATCTGTGCGGCAAGCGCATGAGCTGCCGTCAGGCGGATATTCTGGAAGCATACCTCGCCTTAACGAAAGGCGTGGTTTCGGTCAAGGTCTACGATCGCACGGGCGACGCCGCCGTGTGCTACATTGGGACGCGCGACGGTGTGATCGCGGCGTTTGCGGCGTTTTCGTATGAGAAGGCGGAGAGCCTCGTCGCCGTGCCGGAGCACACCGCGCGCGAGATGAACCGGGAATACGAGGAAAAGCTCGTGATGCGCGTGGTTGTGCGCGCTCTCAAGAAGCTGTTTCTGCCTGAGCCCGTGCGCGTCGCGCTCGCGTGGCTGCGCGCGTCGCGGTTCCTCTATAAGGGCCTCACGTCGCTGCTGCGCGGGAGGTTGGAGGTGCCGGTGCTGGACGCGACCGCGATCACGGCGTCGCTATTGCGCGGCGACCACAAGACTGCGTCGTCGGTGATGTTCCTGCTGGGCGTCGGCGAGCTGCTGGAGGAGTGGACGCACAAGCGCGGCGTGGACGACCTCGCGAGCGCCATGTCCCTCGGCGTGGAGCGCGTCTGGCTGCGGCTGCCCGATGGCACGGAGGTTTTGGAGTCCGTTTCGGCGGTACACCCCGGCGACCAAATCGTTGTGCGCGCGGGCAACATGATCCCGCTCGACGGCAAGGTCGTTTCGGGCGAGGCGGAGGTCAATCAGGCATCGATGACCGGTGAGGCGCTGGCGGTGCATAAGGCGTCCGGCAGCTACGTCTACGCCGGCACCGCCGTGGAGGCGGGCGAGTGCGTCGTCGCCGTGGACAAGGCGTCCGGCGAGGGACGCTACGACCGCATCGTGCGGAGCATCGAGGAGTCCGAACGGCTCAAATCCGCGATCGAGAGCCGCAGCGAGCATCTGGCGGACCGGCTCGTGCCGTGGAGCTTCGCCGCGACGGGGCTGACGTATCTCCTGACGCGCAACGTGACCAAGGCGATCTCCATTCTGATGGTGGACTTCTCCTGCGCGCTCAAGCTGTCGATGCCGCTGTCCGTCCTCTCCGCCATGCGCGAGGCGCTATCCCACGGGCTTTCCGTCAAGGGCGGACGATTCATGGAGGCGGCCGCGGGCGCGGACACGGTCGTGTTCGACAAGACCGGCACGCTGACGCACGCAGAGCCGCGCGTCGTGGAGGTCGTGCCCTTCGGCGGACGCGACGAGGCGGAAATGCTGCGCCTTGCCGCCTGTCTCGAAGAACACTTCCCGCACACGATCGCGAGCGCGGTGGTGCGCGCAGCAAAGGAGCGCGGCCTCGACCACGAGGAGCGCCATTCCAAGGTCGATTACGTCGTGGCGCACGGCATTGCGAGCGAGATCGACGGCGTCCACGCCGTCATCGGCAGCCGCCACTTTGTCTTTGAGGATGAGGGCTGCCGCGTTCCGGCGGGTGAGGAAGCTCGTTTCGAGGCGCTTCCCGACGAGTATTCGCACCTGTATCTGGCGCTTGACGGCGCGCTTGCCGCCGTGATCCTCGTCGAAGACCCCGTGCGCGCGGAGGCGGCGGACGCCATCGCGCGGCTGCGGGAGCTGGGGCTTTCGCATATCGTGATGATGACGGGCGACAGCGAGCGCACCGCGGCGGCGGTGGCGAAGAAGCTCGGCGTCGACGCCTACCACGCCGAGGTGCTGCCGGAGGACAAGGCGCGCTTCGTCCGCGAGGCGCGCGAGGCGGGCCATACGGTCATCATGGTCGGCGACGGCATCAACGACTCCCCCGCCCTGTCCGCGGCTGACGTGGGCATCGCCATGAAGGAGGGCGCCGACATCGCCCAGGAGATCGCCGACGTGACGATCTACGGCAGCGAGCTGGAAAACCTGATCACGCTCAAGAGCATCGGCGACCGGCTCATGCCGC
>CAMVGI010000337.1 GCA_947166955.1 uncultured Clostridia bacterium
GTCGTGCTCGCTATTTTTTTGCCGTTGCGGTAAATCTCATATGTCGTCTCGTTGTCCGCGCTCGTGTCCGCGCCCGTCGGGTCGGTCCAGCTCAGCTCATAGTGCCGCCGGATCGCGTCTTCCTCCTCATAATGGCTGCCCCAGTCCGTGGCCTGCACGTTCTTCGGCGCGGACAGGATCGCGCTCGTGATCTTTCGCGTCGTGCCGCTCACGCCCTCGACATGCCAGCTCTGCAGCACAGCGCCCTCCCCGAGCTCTGCGCGCAGATAGACCTCATCCGCGGCCTTGTCCAGCAGAAGATAATCCCCCTCCGGCATGCTCTGCCAGCTCTTGCCGTCCGCCGACCAGAAGAAACTGACCTCGCCCGTATACAGCGCCTCCAGCCGCAGGGCGTACAGCGTCCCCGCGCCTGTCAGGGCCTCCGTCTGTACATCTTCCGTGCTGTCCGGGTTTTCGCGCAGCAGGATCTTGGTCTTCGCGCCCGTGCCATGCAGCACGCCGTCCGCGTCCACCGCGAACAGCGCCACGCCGTGGCTCTCGCCGTCTGCGTACACGCGCGCGTCATAAAGAAAACTGTCCCCGGTTTTGACGCCGTCCACGTACTGCGCCAGCAGCGCCGCGTTCTCCGGCGCCTCCGCCAGCTCTGTCAGCGCCTGCCTGACCCTGGTGTTGGCGAGCGTGATCGTTTCCACCGGACGCAGCAGCCGCACACTGACGCGCAGCGGCGAGGTCTCCATCACGCCCTGCAGCGTCCAGCCGTACAAGACAGGGCTGCCCTCGCCGCCGATCAGCTCCGCCTTGAGCTGCAGCGTTTCCGGCGCGGCGAGCAGCGGCATTTCCGTCTCGGGCGCAATAGCTGTCCAGCTCTCGCCGCCGTCTACGCTGTAAGAGTACAGAATATCTCCGCCCGCCTTGTCCTCCGTCACGCTCAGGCGAATGCTCTGCAGCGGCAGCGGCAGCGCGATCGTCTGGGATACCAGCGTTCCCGTCGCCGCGCCCTCCGCCAGACGCGCACCGTCATCCAGCGTCACATTCTCCGTCGCGCTCAGATAGCTCTCGTCCTGGAACACGTCCGACAGCCACACCGCAGAGGACAGGCCCTCGCTGAACTGTATGCTGTCGTCGTCCATCCGGCTCAAAATACCTAGGCTGTGGACGGAGTTTTCCTCACAGCGGATCGCCGCGAAGGGAAAAGCCCCCTCCGTAACCGTTTCGGCATATATGCCGTCGATGTACAGCAGGCTTTCTGCCTCCTGCGCCTCGCTCTCGATCACATACGCGCCGCTGATGCTTTTCTCTGTGATCTGCGCCTCGTTTTCCGGCGCGGTAATGCTGACCGTCGCCGTAATGGGCTGTGCACTTTTGTCTACAACAATAACAGTACCGGATATCTCTTTTTCGTTGCCCGCCTTGTCCCTGGCGCGCAGACGCAGCTCGACGCGCTCGCCGTCCGCATAGTCCGCGCAGTTGAGCACCGCAAGGCGCGCGGCGTCCTCGGGCTCGGTCCCGCTTCCAATCGTCCGCTCTTCTCCGTCCGATCCGATGGCCAGCACCTGCCAGCCGTCCAACGTGAGATCCTGCACGCTGCCCCAGATCTCCACCACGCCGTTGACCGCACTCCCGTCCGTCGGAAGCAGGATTTCAAGCGCAGGCTCCGTAACATCGCGGAAGATCGTCAGGCTCTCCTCGCGGATATTTTCGGCCGCATCCTCAAAGTGCAGCAAAAGCGTGTGCTCGCCGTCCTCAAGCCCGGTAAGGTCCAGCTCGGCCGTCAGCGCCGCCGCTGTCTCCAGCTCGACCAGATTGCCGCCGTCCACGCTGTACCATACCGTTTTCACGCCGCTGTGCGCGTCCGCGAGCCCGGTCCAGCCGAAACTGGCAGTATCCGCGTTCGTCCAGCTCTCCGGCTCGATGTGCAGGCCGTCCAAAGTCGGCGCCGTCGTGTCCCGGTAGAACGAAAACTCTTTTTCCTCGCCGATATTGCCGACCGTATCTACCGCGCGCAGACGAAGTGTATGTTCCCCGTCTTCAAGCGCGGCAACGTCCAGTTTATAGTTGGCATAGCTCTTTTCACTGATCCCGGTGCTGCCAAACGTTCCACCGTCAACGGCATACTCCACCCGCGACAGAGCATTCATGTCTGTGATCTCATTCCATGTAACGGAAACGATGTCTTCTCTGCTCCAGGTCTCCGGAGAGATGCTCAGCTTAGGCGCCGTAGGGCCGCTGCGGTCGACGTACAGCTTGACATTGCCCGCTTCGCCCGTGTTGCCCGCAACGTCCTTTGCCCGCACCTGGACCCAATAAACGCCGTCCGCCAGGCCAGAGGTGTCAATCGGATAGCCGTTGTAGCTGGCGCTTGTTTTGCCGGTGTCTGTGTACGCGCCGTCGCCGATCCGGTATTCGATCTTCGTAATTCCGTTGGCCTCTTTGATATCTTTCCAACTGATTTTGGCGCTTTTGGCATTGTTCCAGCTCGCCGGTTCGACGCTCACCGTCGGTGCGCTCGGCTTCGTGCGGTCGATATAGAAGTTGACGCTTGTTGCGCTTCCGATGTTGCCAATGCTGTCCACCGCGCGCAGGCTGAGCGTGTGTTTGCCGTCTGACAGCTTATCCGTGCTGATGTTGTAGCCCTTAAACTCTTTGCTGGTTTTCCCGGTATTGATATAGCTGCCGCTATCGATTTTATACTCCACTTTGGAAAGAGAGTTGAGG
>CAMVGI010000338.1 GCA_947166955.1 uncultured Clostridia bacterium
GAGGCTGCGAAGCCCAAGGCGAAGCCGCAGAACGCGCCGCAGACGGTGCAGCACTCGGTCAAGCCCGCCCCCGCGAAGGGCAATCCCGGCGCGCTGCGCGCGGGCGCGGTGGTGCTGTGGGTGCTGGCGATCGTTTTCGAGGTGCTCGCGGCTCTCGTGCTCTTCGGCAAGATCAACCTCAAATTCCTGCCGATGATGTACCAGCTCATCGCTTTCCTCGTGCTTGACCTCATCTGCGTCGTCATCGGCTCGCAGCTCTGGAAGAAGGCCAACCACATCGACCCTGCCTCCGCGAAGAACAAGGCTAAGTTCTGGCTGTGGAACAACATGGGCATGATCGTGTGCTGCTTCGCGTTCATCCCCATCGTGGTGCTGATGCTCTCGAACAAGGACCTCGACAAGAAGACCAAGATCATCTGCACGGTCGTCGCGGTCATCGCGCTGCTCATCGGCGGTCTCACGAGCTACGACTGGGATCCCGTCTCGCAGGAGCAGCTCACCGAGGCGGAGCAGGTGCTCGGCGACACGCAGGTCTATTGGGCGCCGTTCGGCAAGGTCTATCACACGCATGAAGACTGCCAGTCGCTCAACAACAGCGAAACGCTGACGGTCGGCACCGTCGATCAGGCGATCGCCGCGAACCGCACGCGCCTGTGCGCGTTCTGCGCCAAGCGCGACTCCATCACCGAGCTCGCCACCGACAATGCGGCGTAACCGCGCGTAAAAAAAGGCCGGCTGCAAAGCAGCCGGCCTTTTTTGCCATTTTACAGGTCCTTGCCGATCTCGTCGACCGTGCCGTCCTCCTTGACGAGCTGGAAGCGGCAATCGAAGCCGAACTTCGCGACCGCCGCCACGACCGTCGCGGAAATGAGCACCCACGGACCGGCCATCAGTCCGAGCACGCCGCCGGCGATGCCCGCGTTCACGGGGATATTCACCAGCTCCTCCTCGCCGCGCAGGACGCGGATGCGGTTGACGTTGCCCTTCTGCACCGCCGCCTTGATCTTGTCAATGACGTCGGACGCGCTGGCGCCGAGGCCGCTCTGCTCGCTTTTCTCAATGGAAATGATCGCGTTGACGACGTCGCCGTTCGCGCCTTCCAACGCAGCCCTTGCCTCCTCGTAGGAAACGCCCGTGCGCTCGCGGACCTGATCGACCATCTCAAGCGTGATATCCATTGCATTTTCCTCCTCAAATCAAGAAAATATCTGCCGTTGGTATGTTCCTTGCGGAACCGTAGCCAATGTAGCACATAATTGTTGCCCGTTCATCAACGAAGTGTGAACGATTCGTGAACCTGAAATCACTCCGCCCTTGCGCGTTTCTGCCGCTCCATATCCATAACGGCCTGAACAAGCTGCTCCTCCACCTGCGGCGTGAGGTTCAAAAACTCGCAGCCGTACTCGATGCCGTTCCTGTGCCGGATCGCGCGGCGGATCACGCACATCAGCGGCGTAATGCCCAAACTGTCCAGCATCATGGAACGGATCGACAGGTTTTCGTCGATCTTGAGCTCCGCGGTCGTCACAAGGCACACGCCTCCGGCGCTGACATTTGTGATCTGTCCGATGACCATGCCGAGGTCCCGATGCTGCCCCGCGACGATCTCCGCGGGGATCATCGTTTCCAGCCGGTAATAGTTGCGGTCATTGTCGCGTTCGATCGACTCCGGCTCCGTCACATCCCAATTGCCGTCCGGGCGCGCGGAAATATAGCACGAAATATGGATCGCCCGTTTCTCCTCTTTCAAATAGCCGCGCAGCATCACCGGATAACGCGGAATGGACGGATCGAGCCGCGACGTACTGATCGGACGCATCATCACGCCGCCCCCCGGCGCAAGCTCCGCCGAGGCAAAGAAAATCAGGCGGCCCTCTCTGGTCATGACTTCGCTGCGAAGCCCGATCAGTCGGGTAAGCTCCCGATAATCGTCGTTCTTATCCTTCCTGCTGCCAAACAGTCCCACTGGATAATCCTCCTCCCCGCCTGTGTCGATTCTCTCACGGATTCCCGCTTATTCCTCAAGTCTGCTGTTACGAATGCTGATCTGCTGGAGCTTGACAAGTGCCCTTGCGATCAGATCCTCCGTCTGCGGCGTGAGGTCGACGAACTCGCAATCGTATGTGTAACCGTGCTTCTTGAAAAAAATCCGTTTCACCCTGCACATCGGCGGCGTAAGCGCCCACCCCTCAAACACAGGCGAGCAAAGAATAAGCTTTTCGCCCGTCATCAACGCCTTTTCCGTTGAGATCCGCACGCCGCCGACGCTGATGTTGACGATCTGGCACGGTGTCACGCCGATCCCCCGTTGACGCAGCTTCATGAACTCGCCGTCGGCCGAAAGGTGATAGCGGTAATACTCCCGCTCGTCGTGTTTGACGAGTATCTCTGTATCCGACATCAGCCAATTTCCGTTTTGCTCTTCGGAAATGCTGCATTTGAGATACACCGCTTTTTCAACGATATCCTCATAGCCCCGCAGCAAAACGGGATATGGCGAGATCGAGGGGGCAAGGTATACCGTGGCAAGCGGGCAAAGCACCATTCTGTTCTTTCGGTTGATGCTGGTGACGGCGGTGAACATCAATTGTTCCTCCGCGTTCATGACCTCCATGCGCATTCCGACGAATTCTCTCACATCCGCCTCATGCCGGTCGTTTTTTCTGTTCCGCCTGCCAAACAGACCCATAGCCCCTCCTCCC
>CAMVGI010000339.1 GCA_947166955.1 uncultured Clostridia bacterium
TGTCGTGCAGCAGGCCCATCTCATAGATATGCTCCTGCTCCCGCGCGCTTTTGCCCATGCGCCGCGCGATCTCGGCGGAGTACGCCGCGACGCGCTCAGCGGGGCCGCTTGTATAGTGGTCCTTGGCGTCGACCGCCTTTGAAAGCGCAAGCATCATCTCGCGCGTCAGGTGCTCCGCGCGCAGCGTCTGATGCCTGACCTCGCCGCGAAGGTCGCGCTGCAAACGGTCAAGCGCGATGATGCGCTGTGCGCGCTGCATCAGGACCTCCGGCACAAACGGCTTTCGCACAAAGTCCGCCGCGCCGCCCCGAAATCCCTTGATTTCCACTTCCTCGTCGCTCGCGCCGGTGAGGAACATCACGGGGATCCCGCTCGTTGCGTCCTCCTCCCGCAGCGTTTGCAGCACGTCAAACCCGCTGATGTCGCCGAGGTTGATGTCAAGCAAAATCAGATCGGGGCGCAGCGCTGCCGCTCGCTTCGGCGTCTCCGTGCCGCTGTGGCACGCCTCCACGCGGAAGCTCTTGCCGAGAATGTTGGCGGCAAGCGTGCAGATCATCGGGTCGTCGTCCGCGATAAGGATCGTCGGTACGTCGGAACCGCTTATGAGCGCGTCCGCCGTATGTGCCGCCGGCGCTTTCAGCTTCTCCGGCGGAAGATACTGCAGCAGCATCTCCTCCAGCTTGCCCGCGTCGATGGGTTTCGTCAGGTAGTCGTCGAAGCCTTCGGCAAGGTACTGCTCCCGCGCGCCGGAGATGGCGTTCGCCGTCAGGCAGACCGTCGGCGTTTGCAGATTCGGGTTCTCCGCCTGCGCGCGCAGCTCGTGCAGCGTCTCGACGCCGTCCTTCTTCGGCATCATGTGGTCAAGAAAGATAATATCATATTTTTTGCCAGATGCAAGCGTTAATCCTTCGTCGCCGCTCCCAGCCGTATCAATTTGCACGAGCGTGCGTTTTAAAAGGCTCCGGAATACCGTGAGGTTCATCGGCGTGTCGTCAACCACCAGCACGTGGGCGTCGGGCGCGGTAAATTTTTCCCGATACTTCTTGCGGTTGGAGAGCGAAGCGCGATAGGACGCCTCGTAGTCGCCAAGCGCGTCCCATTTGACGACCTTCTGCTTCAGGCGGAACGAGAAGGTCGAGCCTTCGCCGTAAACGCTCTCCACCTTCAGCCGGCTCCCCATCATTTCGAGCAGGCTCTTGGTGATGTTCATGCCGAGGCCCGTGCCCTCGATGTTGCGGTTGCGCTTTTCCTCGATGCGCTCAAACTCCGAGAAAAGCTTTTCCACGTCCTCCGGCTTGATGCCAATGCCCGTGTCCTTCACGGAAACGTCCAGATACACACCGTCCGGTTCGTCGGGAATGCGCTCGTAGCCGATGTGAAAGGTAACGCTGCCCTTTTCCGTATACTTCACGGCGTTGGTGAGGATATTCGTGATGACCTGCTTGATGCGGACCTCGTCGCCGTGGAGCAGCTTCGGCACGGATCTGTCAAAGTCAAGCCGCAGCAGCAGCCGCTTCTTGTCCGCGCGTGCCTGGATCATGTTGACAAGGTCGTTGATGACCGAGGAAAAGTCGTAATCCACGGGCAGGATCTCCATCTTGCCCGCCTCGATCTTGGAAAAGTCGAGAATGTCGTTGACGATGCCGAGCAGTGTGCTCCCCGCCGCGCGGATGTTTTCGGCGTACGCGAGCACGTTCGTGTCGTCGCTCTCGCGCAGTATCATCTCGTTCATGCCGAGAACGGCGTTGATAGGCGTGCGTATCTCGTGCGACATATTGGCGAGAAAGTGGGTCTTCGCGGAGTTTGATTGCTCGGCGGCCTCTTTCTCGGACAGCAGCACCTTTTCGTGATCCATCTGGAAAAGCACGCCCTTGTGGTATTGCGTCATAATGATCGCCGTTACGACCAGGCTTATCAGATAGAGGATCGGAAAGCGGTTCATAAAGGTTTCCGCATAATGTGCCGCCATGGATGCGCGAAGCGGGGTGTAGAAAAGCGCCACAAACAGCAGTTCAAAGAACATGGAAACCGCGATTCCCAGCTTGACGCTGAAAAAGAAGCAGATGATCATCGGCACCAGCAGCGTCCAAAGGATCGCGAAGCCCTGCATAATGCCCGTCGCGGCGACATAGCCGAAAATCGCCATGACGCCGATCACAGCGCTGATGACCGCTCCGCCGCGGCGCTTGAGCACGTTGGCAAAGACAAACATCAATACGCCCATGATGACCACCGCGAGAGATACCATCAGCGTATCATAGTATCCTTGAACGATATTCATGACGGACATGATGCCGCCGGCAAGCGTGATAACGGCCGATACGATACCGATCCCTTTCCGGTTCGTCTCATATCGTCTCCCCGTGTAAATATCCCGGTTCAGATACTCCACGGTTTGACGCAGATACTGCATCATATGCGATCCTCCCTTGAGCGGCACACTCCCGATTTATGCCAAAAGCTCGCTCACCCGTTCCCATTCAAAGGCGTCGATCGCGCGCCTGACCTTCTCCACGCGCTCGCGTTCCTCCTTCGGAAGACGGTAGCCCGCGAGGAAATCGAAAACATACGCCGCGCTCTGCGCGTCCATGCTCGCGGCAAAGCCGCGCAGCTCCTCGTACGCCTCTTGCAGCTCCTCGTCGGAGATAGCCGGCAGCGACTCATCCTCGCCCTCCGCCTCGGCTCCGCTCGTTCCAAGC
>CAMVGI010000340.1 GCA_947166955.1 uncultured Clostridia bacterium
CGCGGTGTTTTCGCTGTCGCCGATGACGGCGATCTCATAACCGTGCTTGGAGTAGTTGAGGTAGAGGTACATCACGAACGTGATGACGAGCACGATGATGACGTTCCAGCCATAGTCCTTGTTGAAGCCGGGGGAGAGCAGGTTGGGAAGCCAGCCCTGCTTGCCCTGCGACTTGATGACGCCGACGCTGTTCGAGCCGAAGGGGTTTTCCCACAGGGCGACGAAGTAGCTCGTGAGCTGAATGGCGATGTAGTTCATCATCAGCGTAAAGAGCGTTTCGTTCGTGTTCCAGCGCGCCTTGAACCAGCCGGGGAAAAAGCCCCAGATGCCGCCGGCGACAAGGCTCGCAAGGATCATCACGAGCAGCAGCAGCAGCGTGGGAAGGCTTTTGAAGTAGATCATGCACGCGGCCGAAGCGATCGCGCCGACGAGGATCTGGCCCTCCGCGCCGATGTTCCAAAAGCGCATCTTGAACGCGGGAGCGAGGCCGACGGCGATGCACAGCAGCGTCATCGCATCACGGATGGTGACCCACGAACGCTTGGTGGTGCCGACCGCGCCGTCGAGCATCGTGGCGAACACGGCGGCGGGGTTGAGTCCCGAGATGGCGACGATGACGATGCCGCTGACGACCAAACTGAGGAAGAACGCGATCACGCGGATGCCCCAAGCCTTTCCGGCGGGAAGCATTTCGCCGCGCTTGGACATACGGATCCATGGCTCGCGGCCGATCTGTTCCTTGTTATCCATTGACAGCGCCCTCCTTCCTGTGCTGCGTCATCAGAAGTCCTACTTCTTCCTTGGTGACGGTTCGCGCGTCGACGACGCCGGAAACCTGACCGCCGCAGAGCACGACCAAACGGTCGCACAGCTCCAGCAGCACGTCGAGATCCTCGCCGACATACACGACCGCGATGCCTTTCATCTTTTCAGCCGTGAGCAGGTTGTAGATCGTGTAGGACGTATTGATATCGAGGCCGCGCACGGCGTAGGCCGTCATCAGCACGGCGGGATCCTGCGCGATCTCGCGCCCGACAAGCACCTTCTGCACGTTGCCGCCCGACATGCGGCGGACGGGGAAGGCGGTGCTCGGGGTCACGACCTCCAGTTCCTTCCAAATGTCGTTGGCAAGCTGCTCGGGCTGCTTGCGATCGACAAACAGGCCCTTGCCCTTGCGCCACGAGCGGAGCATCATGTTGCCCGTCATACCCATCGAGCCGACCAGGCCCATGCCGAGACGGTCTTCCGGTACGAACGCCATGCCGACGCCGGATTTCTTGATGTCGAGCGGGTCCATGCCGACGAGGTTCTTGTCCTGACCGCTCGCGGGATCGTGGAAGACGATCTCGCCCTCGCGGACGGGGTAGAGTCCGGCGATGGATTCCAACAGCTCCTTCTGACCGCTGCCCGCGACGCCCGCGACGCCGAGGATCTCGCCGCTCATGGCGGTGAAGCTCACGTTGTCGAGCCTCTTGACGCCCAGCTCGTCGTAGACCGTGAGGTTCTTGACCTCAAGGCGGGGCTTGGGATCTTTCGGCTCGGGGCGGTCGATGTTGAGCGTGACCGCGTGACCGACCATCATGTCGGTGAGCGATTGCTGGTTGGCGTCCTTTGTCATCACGTCGCCGATGTACTCGCCCTTGCGCAGCACCGCCACGCGGTCGGAAACGTCGAGCACCTCGTGCAGCTTGTGCGTGATGATGATGAGGGACTTGCCGTCCTTTTTCATCGCGCGCATGATATCGAAAAGCTTGTCGGTCTCCTGCGGAGTGAGTACGGCGGTCGGCTCGTCGAGAATGAGAATGTCCGCGCCGCGGTAAAGCACCTTGACGATCTCGACCGTCTGCTTCTGGGAGACGGACATATCATAGATCTTCTGATTCGGCTTGATGTCGAATCCGTAGCGCGCGCAGATCTCGGCGACCTTTTCCCCCGCTTTCTTGAGGTCGAGCTTGCCCTCGCCCTCAAGACCGAGGACGATGTTCTCCGTCGCCGTGAACACGTCGACCAGCTTGAAGTGCTGGTGGATCATGCCGATGCCGTTGTCGAAGGCGTCCTTCGGCGAGGCAATCGTTACGGGCTTTCCGTGAACGTAGATCTGCCCTTCATCGGGGAAATAGATGCCGGAGAGCTGATTCATCAGCGTTGTCTTTCCGCTGCCGTTTTCGCCCAGCAGCGACAGGATCTCACCCTCACGCAGCTCCAGATTGATATGGTCGTTGGCGACGACCTTTCCGAAGCGCTTGGTGATGTTCTCCATCTTGATGGCGCACGCAGAAGCCAAGGCGATCATCCCTTTCTTTGGAAGCATCGGTTTTGCTACCGAGTCAGTTTAACACATTATAAAAGCGTTGTAAACAAAAACAACAAAAAAATTTGCTTGCCGCCTAAAAATTTGTTTGCTTTGGGCAAAAAAGAAAGGGCTGCCGATTGGCAGCCCTTTCGCGTGGGGATCAGTTCAGCTCGGTAATGCCGTCGATGCGCAGGCTGAAGTACGGTGCGGACTGCGCCTCCGGAACCGCGCTCTCATGGAACTCGCCGTCCCAGATCGCCTCGACCGAATCCGGCGCGAAGTCGCCGTCGGTATCCACCGCGAAGGCGTTGGTCACTTCCTTGCCGTCCACCGTGAACGTGGAGGTGTCGAAGACCTTGATCGTGCCGTTTGCCAGGCCGTCCATGACCTCGGCGAGCT
>CAMVGI010000341.1 GCA_947166955.1 uncultured Clostridia bacterium
CATGCTCATCTCCCAGCCGGACACCGGCGAGCAGGCGCTGGAGATCTGCGAGACGCTCGTGCGCACCGGCGCGATCGACGTGATCGTGGTCGACTCCGTGGCGGCGCTCGTGCCGCGCGCGGAGATCGAGGGCGAGATGGGCGACAGCTTCGTGGGCCTTCACGCGCGCCTCATGTCGCAGGCGCTGCGCAAGCTCACCGGCGCGATCAACAAGACGAACACCATCGTCATCTTCATCAACCAGCTGCGCGAGAAGGTCGGCGTGATGTACGGCAATCCCGAAGTCACGACCGGCGGCCGCGCGCTCAAGTTCTACGCCTCCGTGCGTATCGACGTGCGCCGCGTCGAGACGCTCAAAAACGGCAGCGAGATGATCGGCAACCGCACGCGCGCCAAGGTCGTGAAGAACAAGATGGCGCCGCCGTTCCGCGAAGCGGAGTTCGACATCATGTACGGCGAGGGCATCTCGCTGCTCGGCGAGCTGATCGACCTCGGCGTGAAGCTCGACCTTGTGCAGAAGAGCGGCTCGTGGTACTCGATGGGAGAGACGCGCATCGGACAGGGACGCGACGCCGCGAAGCAGTATCTGCGCGACAATCCCGAGATCGCCGACAAGCTGGAGGCGGACATCCGCGCCAACTTCGACAAGCTCATGACGGGCCAGCAGCGCGTCGCCGCGAAGGCGGCGGGCCGAGCGGTGGACGTTTCGGCGGACGACTTTGAGGGATAATGCGGATCGAGAAGATCGAAAAATCGAAGCATAAGCAGGAGCGGATCCTTGTGCATCTGGAGGGGGGAGACCTCCTCCGGATCACCGAGGACGAGCTCCTGCGTTTCGACTTGTATACGGGGCTGGACATCAGCCCCGAGACTGTGATAGAATTGCAAAAGCGTGCAGCGCGGAGCGAAACGCGCGTACGCGCGGCGAATATGATTTCGGCGCGCGCGCTGAGCAGGAAAGAGCTGACCGACCGCCTGCGCGGCAAGGGCGCGTCCGGAGAGGACGCGGAGGCTGCCGCCGATTGGCTGGAGGAGATCGGCGCGATCAACGATCCCGCGTACGCGGCCGCGGTCGTGCGCCACTACGGCGCGAGCGGCTACGGCGAGGCGAAGCTGCGCGAGGAGCTGCGCCGCCGCGGCGTCCCCCGGGAGTATTGGGACGAGGCGCTTGCCGCCGCGCCGGACGCGCAGGAGTCCATCGCGCGCGTGATCGCCGCGAAAACGAAGGGGAACCCCCTTGACGAAAAGGGCCGCAAGCGCCTTTCCGACATGTTGCTGCGCCGCGGCTTTGCGTGGCGCGACGTCAAGGAGGCGCTGCGCGCGCTCGGCGAGACGATCGAAGAGGACGGGACCGGCGATTGACGGTTCCGGCGCGAGAAAAAACGGGAGAGAGGATTCGTATGAGTAAGGTGGCGTTTATTTCGCTCGGCTGCGCGAAGAATCTGGTCAATACCGAGCAGATGATGGCGCTTTGCCGCGACGCGGGACACACGCTTGCGGGCGCGCCGGAGGGCGCGGACGTCGTGGTGATCAACACCTGCGGCTTCATCGACTCGGCGAAGGAGGAGGCCATCGACAACATCCTCGCCATGGGCGAGCTGAAAAAGCGCGGGCAGGTGAAA
This sequence comes from uncultured Clostridia bacterium, assembly GCA_947166955.1. The sequence goes on from CAMVGI010000341.1 coordinate 1,623, forward strand.
AAGATCTTGGTCACGGGCTGCCTTTCCCAGCGCTATCAGGACGAGATCCTCAAAACGATGCCTGAGGTGGACGGCCTGCTCGGCACGGGCAGCTACGGCGAGATCGCGGACGCGATCGAAGAAGTCCTCGCGGACAAAACGCCGAAGCGTTTCGCCAGCATCCACGCGCCGGTCGAGGAGCTGGACCGCGTCGTTACCACGCCGCCGTATACGGCGTATCTGCGCATCGCCGAGGGCTGCGACAACCACTGCGCCTACTGCGTCATTCCGAGCCTTCGCGGCAAATACCGCAGCCGGTCGTGGGAAAACGTGCTTTCCGAGGCGAAAAAGCTCGCGGATTCCGGCGTGAAGGAGATCATCGTCATCGCGCAGGACATCACGCGCTACGGCATCGACAATTACGGCAGGCGCCGTCTGCCGGAGCTGATACACGAATTATGTAAACTTGATTTTCATTGGGTGCGCCTGCACTATCTCTCCCCCGACGAGTTCGACGACGAGCTGATCGACGCCATTGCGCGGGAGAAGAAGGTGCTCAAGTATCTCGACGTTCCGATCCAGCACTGCAACGACAAGATCCTCTCCGCGATGAACCGCCGCGGGGACAAGGACTATCTCCTCGCGCTGTTCCGTTCGCTGCGCGAGCGCATCCCCAGGCTCGTGCTGCGCACGAGCATCATTACGGGGCTTCCGTACGAGGGCGAAGCGGAATTCGAGGAGCTGTGCGACTTTCTGCGGGAGGTGAAGATCGAGCGCGCGGGCGTGTTCCCGTACTCGCCGGAGGAGGGCACCGCCGCTGAGAAGATGGGCCACCGCGTCGATGCGGACGAGGCGCGCCGCCGCGCGGAGCTGCTCGTCGACGTGCAGAGCCGCATCATGGACGAGTATAACGAACGGATGCAGGGCGAAGTCGTCGAGGTGCTCTGCGAGGGCTTCGACCCCGCCTCGATGGGCTACGTCGGGCGCAGCTACGCCGAGTCGGTGGACATCGACGGCAAGATCTACTTCTCGTCCGAGCGCGATCTGGACGCGGGCGAGTTCGTCTTCGTCCGCATCACCGG
>CAMVGI010000342.1 GCA_947166955.1 uncultured Clostridia bacterium
GAGGTTTCTCCTCTCCTGTTTTCCGACGACCCCATCCCATAGGATCGGAGGCATTACGGTATTTCGGAATTCGTATGGGCGTTGCGCGGCGTATGCAAGTCCTTTCCGGGCGTCAAGGCGCTCGACCACGCGCAACTGCAGCTCCGCCCCGGCACCGTCCACGCGCTCATGGGCGAAAACGGCGCCGGCAAATCGACTTTGATGAAATGCATGTTCGGCATCTATTCGATGGACGAAGGTGAGATCTATATAGACGGCGAAAAGACCGAGATCAAGGACCCGCTCGACGCGCTCGGCAAAGGCATCGCGATGGTGCATCAGGAACTTCAGCCGATCCCCGCGCGCACGATCGGCGAGAACATCTATCTCGGCCGCTATCCGCTGAAAAAGGCGCTGGGGATCTTCCCCATCGTCGACCACAAGAAAATGTACGAGGACGCGGCGGCGGTTTTGAAGCGCGTGCGCATGGACTTCGACCCGCGCCAGAAGCTCGGCGAGCTGTCCATTTCGCAGATGCAGTCGGTGGAGATCGCGAAGGCGGTCAGCGCGAACTGCCGCGTGCTGATCCTCGACGAGCCGACCTCGTCGCTGACGCAGAACGAGGTCGAGGCGCTGTTCCGCATCGTGGAAGACCTGAAAAAGGACGGCGTCGCCATCGTTTACATCTCGCACAAGATGGACGAGATTTTGCGCATCAGCGACGAAGTCACCATCATGCGCGACGGTCAATACATCGGCACCTGGGAGGCAAAGGACCTCACCACCGACTTCATCATCACGAAGATGGTCGGCCGCGAACTGACCAACCTCTACCCCAAGCGCGAAAACGTGCCGGGTGAGGTCGTGTTCGAGGTCAACGAGTTTACCTCCGTCAATCCCAAGAGTTTCCGCTACGTCGGTTTCAATCTCCGCAAGGGCGAGATCCTCGGCGTCGCGGGCCTCGTCGGCGCGCAGCGAACGGAGCTGATGGAGGGCCTGTTCGGCATCCGCTCCCACACGACGGGCACGGTCAAGTATCAGGGCAGGGAGCTGAAGATCTTCCGCCCGAAGGACGCAATTGACCAGGGAATCGCAATGCTGACGGAGGACCGCCGCGGCAGCGGCATCATGGGCGTGCTCTCCGTCGCGGACAATATCTCCATCGCGTCGCTCAACCACTACGTCGACCACGGCATCGTGCTCAACACGAAGAAGATCGATGCGCTCGTTGAGGAAAACCGCAAGAAGATGAACATTAAGACGCCGTCCGGCAAGACGCTCATCCAATCGCTCTCCGGCGGCAACCAGCAGAAGGTGCTCATCGGGCGCTGGCTTGCGAACAACCCCGACGTGCTGATCCTCGACGAGCCGACGCGCGGCATCGACGTGGGCGCGAAGTACGAGATCTACTGCATCATCGCCGACCTTGCCAAACAGGGCAAGAGCATCATCATGATCTCGTCCGAAATGGGCGAGCTGATCGGCATGTCCGACCGCATCATGGTCATGTGCGACGGGCGTATGACCGGCATCATCGACGGCAAGGACGCCAACCAGGAGAACATCATGGCGCTTGCCACGAAGTTTGAATAAACGGGAGGGAAGAAACAATGGAAAAAAAGGAAAACTTCGTCCAGAAGGTATGGAAATACGCCAAGGCGAACCCGATCGTCGTCATGCTCGTCATCGTCGCGATCATCGTCGGCATCACGAAGGAAAACTTCTTCTCGTGGAGCAACTTCGGCAACCTCATGAGCAACACCGCCGTCCGCTTCCTCATCGCGCTCGGCGTTTCCGGCTGCCTCATCACCAAGGGCACCGACCTTTCCGCGGGCCGTCAGGTCGGTCTCGCGGCGTGCCTTACGGGTATCCTGATCCAGAAGGGCAACTACAGCGGCCGCCTCACGCATCTGCCGGAGATGAACATGTTCGTTGTGCTGCTGATCGTGATGGCGCTCGGCGTGGTGATCGGCCTCATCAACGGCCTCATCGTTACGAAGCTCCACGTTCCGCCGTTTATTGCGACGCTCGGCACGCAGACCATCGTCTACGGCATCTGCCTCGTCATCACGGACGCGCAGCCCATCGGCGGGTTCCAGGACAAGTTTATTGAGATCGTGAACTTCAAGTTCGGCAACATCAAGAGTTTCCACCTGCCGCTGCTGCTGTTCGTGGCGCTTGCGTTCGGCGCGTACTTCTGGTTCCTCTACAACAAGACCCGCCACGGCAAGTATATGTACGCCATCGGCGGCAACGAGGTCGCGGCGGAGGTCTCCGGCGTCAACACCACCAAGACGCTCATCCTTATCTACGTCACGGCGGGCGTCATGTACTCCGTCGCGGGCTGGATCCTCGCGGGCAAGACCGGCGGCGCGTCCACCTCGATGGGCATGGGCTATGAGCTGGAAGCCATCGCGAGCTGCACCATCGGCGGCGTTTCCACCACCGGCGGTATCGGCACGGTGCCCGGCGTTCTCGTCGGCGTGCTCGTGTTCGAGCTTTTGAAGATCGTGCTGCAGTTCCTTGGCGTTAACCCGTACTACAACTACATCGTGCAGGGCCTTGTCATCGTCGTCGCCGTCGCGCTCGACCTGCGCAAGTACCTCGCGAAGAAGTAAATGAACCGAGAAAACACGGCGCGGCGGCTGGGGCCGCTGCGCTGTCCTGTGTGCGGCGGCGCGCTGTTTTGGAGCGAAAAGGCCG
>CAMVGI010000343.1 GCA_947166955.1 uncultured Clostridia bacterium
GCGGCATCCTCGCCGACCCCGTCGGCTCGACGATGGGCGGCGGCGAGCACGCCGACTACGACATCGAGGGCATCGGCAACGATTTTATCGCCGACACCATGGACATGTCGCTCGTGGACGCCGTGGTGAAGATCACGGACGCCGAGGCTTTTACAGGCGCGCGGGAGTTAGCCGCGAAAGAGGGTATTTTCGCCGGTTCCAGCTCCGGCGCGGCGCTCGCGGCGGCGCAGAAGCTGATCGCGCAGGGCGCGAAGGGCAACGTGGTCGTCATCCTGCCCGACCGCGGCGACCGCTATTTCAGCAAAAATCTGTACGCATAAGGTTGTGATGAAATGAAACAGCAGGGCAAACGCAGCAACTTTTCAAGCTCGCTGGGCTTCTTCCTCGCGAACGTCGCGGGTGCGGTGGGCCTCGGCAACCTCTGGGGCTTCCCGTTCAAGATGGGGCGCGGCGGCGGCTTCCCGTTCATCATCGTCTATCTCGTCGCGGTGTTTGCCGTCGGTATCCCCATCGTCATCGCGGAGTACGGCTTCGGGCGCAGGTTCCGCGTCGGGCCGGTCAGGGCGTATGAGGCGGTCGACAGGAAATGGGGCTTCGTCGGCTGGCTGCACGAGATCACCTGCATCCTCGTCATGGGCTTCTACGCCCTGATCGTGGGCTATCTGATGAAGTACATGTGCCTCTATTTTCTCGCGATCTTCGGCGTCGGCGGCTTCGCCGCGGCGGACGGTGCGGCGTTCTTCGGCGCGATGATCTCCGCGCCGGTCGAGCCGCTCATTTGGACGGCGATCGTGCTGGGGCTTACGTACTTCATCATCCGCAACGACTTCGCCAGCGGCTACGAGAAAGCCTGCAAGGTGCTGCTGCCCGTGCTGTTCGTGATGCTCGTGATCGTCGCCGTGCGCGGCTGCACGCTGCCCGGCGCGGCGGCTGGGCTTCGCTATATGTTCGAGCCGAACATGGCGGCGTTCCGCGAGATCGGCTTCTTCGGCGTGTTCTCGCTGGCGGTGGTGCAGATGTGGTTCTCCATCAACATCGGCTTCGGCACGAACATCTTTCTCTCGTCCTTCATGCCGGACGAGACGGACATTCCGCGTCAGGCAATTGCCATTCCCATCGCGGACATGATCGTCGCCATGCTGGCGGGCCTTGCCATCATGCCGGCGGTGTTTGCCTACGGTCTCGACCCGACCTCGGGACCCGGTCTTCTCTTCATCACGCTCAAGAGCGTCTTTGACGACATGCCGGGTGGAAATGTCTTCGGCTTCATCTTCTTCGTCTCCGCGTTTGCGGCGGGGCTTTCGACGAGCATCGGCATCACCGGCGCGCTCGTCCCCATCGGCACGGAGCATTTGAAGTGGAGCACGGAAAAGTCCACGGCGGCGTCCTGCCTGCTCTCGTTCGTGCTCTCCATCCCCGTGTCGCTCGGCTACGGCCCGCTCTCCGGCGTGCATCCGCTCTCCTGGCTCGGCGAACGCTTCGCGGGCATGGACATGCTCGACTCGGTGGACTTCCTCGGCGAGAACGTGTTTCTCTCGTTCGGCGCGCTGTTCATGGTCGTTTTCATCGGCTGGGTGTGGAAACCCGACGCCGTGCTCGCGGAGGTCGAAAAGAACGGTGCGTTCGCGTGGAAGAAGCTGTGGCTTTTCCTTCTGCGCTACGTCGCGCCCGCCGCGACCTTCTTCGTGGCGCTCACCTCGCTCGGTATTCTGTGAGCCGGATACTTTTTTTGCGGCAACCCTTGAAAGCCTATCGAATTAGTGGTATAACAATGGCAAGGGGTGGTACACATGATGATTTCGACGCGCGGGCGCTACGCGCTGCGGCTGATGCTCGACCTCGCGGAGTATCAGGGCAACGGATACGTTCCGCTGAAGGACTCCGCGCAGCGTCAGGACATTTCCAAGAAGTATTTGGAGCAGATCATTCCGACGCTCAACCGCTTTGACCTGCTGCGCACAACGCGCGGCTATCAGGGCGGCTATCGCCTTGCGCGGAACCCGGAGGACTATACGCTGGGCGACATCCTGCGCGCGACGGAGGGCTCGCTTGCGCCGGTAACGTGTCTCGAAACGGACGACAACCCCTGCGCGCGGCAGGCGGACTGCGCGACGCTGCCGGTCTGGCGGGGCTTGAACAAGGTCATCAACGAATACCTCGACGGCATCACTTTGCAGGACATTTTGGATCAGCAGGTCGCCCGCCGCGGCAACGACTATGTGATATAATGACCGTTGCACGGTCATTATCCATTCAAATCGCCATTTCGCTCGCCCCTGTGGGGCAACCGCGAAATGTAGCTGCATATCATGCCGCCTGTCGGCGTCATGATATACGATCAGCCCGCGCCGGAGCGTTCGACCGCAGGGCGCGGGTTGAAATTTCGCGTTAATGCCTATTGACATAGTAGGCTGATAGGTATATAATGCGGATACATCAGAAATAAGGAGAATACCATGAAGATTTACGCAGACAACGCGGCGACGACGAAAATGAGCCGCGCCGCGCTCGACGCCATGATCCCGTGTATGGAGGAGCTTTACGGCAACCCGTCGAGTCTCTATTCGCTCGGTCAGCGGGCAAAGGAGGCGCTGGAGCTGGCGCGCGCGGCGTGCTGTTCCACACCGACAGATCGGAAGAGCGTCGTGTAGGGAAAGAGTGTAGATCTCGGTGGGCGCCGTA
>CAMVGI010000344.1 GCA_947166955.1 uncultured Clostridia bacterium
TTGACGAAGGCACAGTATGAGCTTGAAACCGCGCAGGGGCAGGAGCACGAGGCGGAGCAGAAGGTGCTCAAGCTCTCGGGCGACAAGAGCCACTACGACGTGATGCTCGGCGCGGCGCGCGACCGCCTGGACGACCTTGACGCTGAGGAGGAGACCATCGACCGCTGCATCTCGGAGCAAAACAAGGCCGTCGCGGAGAAGGAGAAGCTTGCCGCGAAGCAGGAGGCGGAGGCGGAGAGCCTCAAGGCAGAGGCGGAGTCCAAGCTTTCCGGACAAAGCGAGCTGATGCGCGACTCCGGCGCGCTCGGCGACGAGATCACCGAGAAAAAGAGCGCGCTCGCGGGTTTCCGCGCGGAGCGTGAGACCAGCGAACGGTCGCTGCATGAGCTGGAGCGCATGCATGAGGAGATGCACGGCGACGAGGCGGGCAAGCGCCGCCTGATCGACGAGTACCGTGCTGCCAGCGAGCAGGCCGCGGCGGAGATCAAGGCCCATGAGGCGAAGATCGGGACGCTGCGCGGCGAGCAGCAGCAATACAAGGACGAGCTTGCGAAGCTGGGCGAGGCGAAAATGGCCATCGAAGCGGAGCGCAGCCAGAGCGACCGGAAGATGCGTGACCTCAACGATCACGTTCAGAACGCGAACAACGCGGTCGCATCCTTCGAACAGCGCCGCGCCACCTACGCCGTGGAGCAAAAGCAGATCGTTGACAAGCTTTGGGAGAACTACGAGCTGAGCTGCAGCGCGGCGGAGGAGCAGCGCATCGAGCTGGACAGCATGACCAAGGCGAACCGCCGCATCAGCGAACTCAAACGCGAGATCGGCGCCCTCGGCACGGTCAACGCGAGCGCGATCGAGGACTATGAGCAGCTCAACGGGCGCTATACCTACCTCACGACCCAGCGCGACGACATTGAGCGCGCAAAAGAGGAACTGCTCGGCGTGATCGAGAACATCACGAGCGAGATGACCAACATCTTCCGCGAACAGTTCGGGCTGATCCGCGAAAGCTTCGAGGAGACGTTTCTCGAACTCTTCGGCGGCGGACACGCGACGCTGGAACTGGAGGACGAGAACGACGTGCTCAACTGCGGCATCGAGATCAAGGTGCAGCCGCCCGGCAAGGCGTTGAAAACTCTGACGCTGCTCTCGGGCGGCGAGAAGGCGTTCGTTGCCATCGCACTCTATTTCGCCATTTTGAAGGTACATCCGACGCCGTTCTGCGTCATGGACGAGATCGAGGCGGCGCTCGACGAGCCGAACGTCATCCGCGTGGCGAACTACATGCGCCGCATCACGGGCAGGACGCAGTTTATCGTCATCACGCACCGCCGCGGCACGATGGAGGCCGCCGACGTGCTCTACGGCGTGACCATGCAGGAGCGCGGCGTGAGCAAGGTGCTGACCATCAATATGAACGACATGGCGAAGGAGTTAGGGATCAAGGAGTAAGGTATGAACATCTTTTCGCGAATCAAAAAGGCGTGGTACGACTCGATCATCTGGGAGACCATCGACGACGAGTTCTACGATATGCTGGAGGAAAACCTCATCATGGCGGACCTCGGCGCGACGGCGGCGGCGGACGCGGTCAAAAAGCTGCGCGACGTCGTGTACGATCAGGCGATCCAGAACGGCGAGGGCGTCAAGCAGGCGCTGCGCGACATTCTGGAGGAAAAACTGAACGTCGGCGACAGCGCGCTCGACCTCTCCACCAAGCCGTCGGTCGTGCTTGTGATCGGCGTCAACGGCGTGGGGAAGACCACGTCGATCGGCAAGCTTGCCCATCGGCTCAAGAAGCAGAAGAAACGCGTGCTGCTCGCTGCGGCGGACACGTTCCGCGCGGCGGCCGCGGATCAGCTTGAGATTTGGGCGGAGCGCGCGGGTGTTGAGATCGTGCGCTCGAAGGAGGGTGCAGACCCCGGCGCGGTGCTGTTCGACTCGCTTGCGGCGGCAAAGGCGCGCGGCGTGGACGTGGTGCTCTGCGACACGGCGGGGCGATTGCACAACAAGGCGAATCTGATGGCTGAGCTGGCAAAACTCCGGAAGATCATCGACCGCGAGACGCCGGACGCCGCGAAGGAAGTCCTGCTTGTGCTCGACGCGACAACGGGGCAGAACGGATTGCAGCAGGCAAAGGTTTTTCAGGAGATCACGGGCCTCACGGGCATTATCCTCACGAAGCTGGACGGTACGGCGAAAGGTGGCATCTGCGTCGCCATCGCGCAGGAACTCGGCGTTCCGGTGAAGTTTGTCGGCCTCGGCGAGGGCATCGACGATCTGCAGCCGTTCGACGCGAAGGAATACCTCAAAAACTTTATCTGAGGAGGCGCGCCATGGAGTGTCCGTATTGCCGCAGGGAAATGCGCGAGGGCGCGATACCGGCGAACCGCGCGCCGGTCGTGTGGCAGCCGGCGGATTACGATCTGTGGTCGACCGCGGCGATGGAGGAGAGCGTACGCCTGTCGCCTCCGGCGCTTTTGAACGCACGAGCGGAGGCGTGGTACTGCGCCGACTGCCGCGTGGTCATTACACCGGTGAAAGAGTTCGAAGAGCCGTTGGATAAGCTGATCCGCAAGCTGGATGGCTTTACAGACAAAATGCGTCAAAAACACGAGGACTCCGTTGCGGAGCGAGAGGAAAAACAGCGGGAAAAACGCGCACAGGAGCGCAGAGAAAAA
>CAMVGI010000345.1 GCA_947166955.1 uncultured Clostridia bacterium
TGTGCTCGGCGTCGAGGAAGCGGAGCAGCAGCTTCTTCTGCTCGCGGCTGAGCGTGTCATGCAGCACATCGTATGCCGCGTTCATTTCTTGTTCCAGCTCCGCCGACCGTTCCGACGCGACGTGGAAGCGCCGCTGGAGCGCCGTCATGTAATCCCTCATATCGACATGAGGCAGTAGCGCGTATATTGATACACGCCGTTGTGGTAGTAATCGTAGGCGTCGACGTAGTATCGCACGTTCGGACAGGCGTGAACGACGTCCGTAATTTCGCTCGATCGCCACGGCCAGAACACGCCGGTGTATGGCTCGTATTTGAGCGGTATCTCCGTGTAGATCTTGCACAGCGGCTTGCCGTCACGCCACGCCTCCGGTTCCTCGCCGATGGCGTTGTAGATGGTGTAGACCATACGCCTGACCTCGTACACGTTCCGCACGAAGAGGTCGTCGCCGTGCTCGTCGTTGTAGTGCTTGACGATGGGCTCGGGGAGCGTCAGCGTCGGGAAGGCGTTCCAGTCGCACGTCGGCGTCGGGAGCGGCGGCAGCGGTCCGTCCTGAAAGACGTTCGTGTCCCAACGCACGACATCCTTGATCTCGTACTCCGTGCCGTCGTTGCAGAGGATGACGTCGCCAGCCCGCGGGACGTATTGGCTGCCGTCGGTTGGCAGCGACACTACCCGCAAGGACTTTGCCGGAGCGGCCTCCGTGTATGCCTCGTTCGTCTTGATGCAGACCGTGTTCGTCATCGGATCGTACTCCACGGCGAAGCCGACCGCCTTGCCGACGTCGCGCAGCTTGCAGTAGTTGCTGCCGTTGATGGAGTACGCTTCAATCTGCACGGGCTTGCCGTCTACCGTGATTTTCTGGCCCGACTGCTGCGCGGTGAGCGCCGCTCCCGCGACCGGCGCTGCGAGCATCGCGCCGAGGACGATACCGCTGGCGACGAGCGCAAGGTCTTTTCTTCTGCTGTTTTTCATGGGTTTGCCCTCCTTTCGCTTTTTGCAAACCAAACAATACCGAAAGGGTTGGCACAAGTCTACTGAAAGAGCGTTGACCAAAGGGAGAATATCAGAGTGCACGATTGGCGGTATTATCCCTGATCCACGCGATGAGTTCTTCCTTGGGGATCAAGATGCGGTTCCCAATGTGCAGAGTAGGGAAGCCCTCGCTTTTGACCAACTCATACGCGCCCGCCCTGCTGATGCCGAGCGCCTCCGTCAGGTCGGGGACGGAGAGCATCAGCGGCAGGTCGTCGTAGTTTTTAAATTTTACGTCTTTCATCCAAGCATCCTTTCTGATGTGATCACCACATCGACATGGTCGGTCCGGTGTACTTCAAGTCCTCCTGATCCACATGATCGTCCGGCTTGTGGCCGAGCGCCATGCGCTTCTCCTGCAGCTCCGCAAACCGTTTGCGGTCAATGCCGAGCTGCACGGGGCCGCTTTGTGGGAGCGAGTTGTCGCGGAAGATGCTGCCGAGATGGTGGAGGAGCCTCGTCACCGCCAACATGACCGACGGCGGTTTGAGCGAATCCTGGCGGTCGAGGAAGAACTGCGCGAAGGCGTGTCCCATTTGCGCCGCCTGCTCCATGTACGCCATACCGAGCGCTGCGTCCTTCTGCACCAGCGTTCCGTCGAGACAGAGCTTGCCAAGCGCGTATGCCGCGTATGGGTTGTTCGCCTTCGCAGAGGCGTCCAGCAGCTCCGCCGCGCGTTCCACGTTCTTCGGCACACCGTTCCCGGCGAGGCACAGCTTGGCAAGGCGGTACTGTGCGAACTCGTTTCCCCGCGCCGCGGCATGGTCGTACCAATGCGCCGCTTCTTCCATACGGTGTTCCGATTGGAGCAGCTTGCCGAGCGCATAGGCGGCGCAGTCGCTGCCGTTCTCCGCCGCGCGTCGGAACCACTGCTCCGCCTGCTCGTCGTCGGGGATCAGCAATCCGCCGTCGCGGTAGAGCTTGCCGAGGAGATACTGCGCGTCGGGATCGTCGTCCTTTGCCAGCTCCTTCAGTTCCTCCACGCACTCGCGGCGCTCCTCGTGCGGCACGTCCCGGTCGGAGATGGCGTCGCGCAGACGGCAGTAGTCATAGGACGCGTGCGGGAACTCATCCGGCTCGTCGATCTCGCCGAGCGGCTTGTCCTCGAACGTCATCTCGCCGGAGTTGATTTGATCGGCGACTTGGATGACCGCGTTTTTGATTGCGCGGAACTCCTTCTGCTCCGAGAGACGGAGCCGGGGGCGCTGCTCATCCTTGTAATAGCTGTCCACCTGACGCTGCAATTCCAACCACCGCTCGTAGCATTCACGCACCGTGGGGAAGCCCTCCAGCTCATCCACGATCCTGTCCACCTTTTTCTTGATCGGCTTTTTGAGATACCCGTATTTGTGCTTGCCGCTGACCGTACTCATTGTCATCGCCAGTTCCTGCATCTGATCTTCGAGCGCGGGCGCGTCGGCGATTTTGTTTTTCAACTCCCGCGACAGCTCCAGCAGGGCGTGACGCGCCTCCTTCACCAGCTCGTTGCGCGTGGAGGATTTCTGCTCGTAGAGCTGCGTCATCTCATGCAGGAAGATCTGGTTCGTCAGCGTCGACTTAATCTGCTCGATGCCCTGCTTGGAGAGATACGCCTGCCCCGGCTTGACCGACCACGCCATCATGTGGACGTGGGGATGATCCCCC
>CAMVGI010000346.1 GCA_947166955.1 uncultured Clostridia bacterium
CTCACCTCTCAATATATGCCTCGCGCTCCGCGCCCACCGAAACATATCGGATCGGGCAGTCCACGGCGCGCTCGATGCGCTCCACATACGCCCGCGCCGCCGGAGGCAGCTCGTCCCACGCGCGGACGTGCGAGATGTCGCACCGCCAGCCGTCCATGTACTCGATCACGGGCTTTGCGTCCGGCAGGGCGGTCGGGAATGGGAAGTCGTCCGTCGGCTTGCCGCCGACCCTGTATCGAGTGCAGACCGGAATTTTATCCAGATAGCTGAGTACGTCCAGCTTCGTCAGCGCCAGCGCCGTCGCGCCCTGCATCCGCACGCCGTAGCGCGTCGCGACGAGGTCGATGGGTCCCACGCGGCGCGGCCGCCCCGTCTTCGCGCCGTATTCCGCGCCCGCCTCGCGCAGCTTTTCCGCCTCCGCGCCGTTAAGTTCGCAGACGAACGGCCCCTCGCCGACGCAGGTGGAATACGCCTTTACAACGCCGATCACCTCGTCCACGCGCGCCCACGGCATCCCCGCGCCCACGGGGGCATAGGCGGCGATGGCGTTGGACGAGGTGGTGTAGGGATAGATGCCGTAATCGAGGTCGCGCAGCGCGCCGAGCTGCGCCTCAAAGAGAATGCTCTTTCCGCTCGCCTCCGCCGCGCGCAGCAACGAGGACACGTCGCACAAAAACGGGCGCAGCTTCGCGCCGTACTCCTCCAGCCAGCCCATCAGGCTTTCGAGCGCGCAGGGCTTCGCGCCGTAGACGCCGGCGAGCGTCAGATTCTTCCACGCAAGCAGTTCTCCCGCGTGCTCGCGCAGCCGGTCGGGATAAAACAGCTCGCCGGCGAGAATGGTCTTCTTTTGATATTTGTCCGAATAGAACGGCGCGATCCCCTGTTTGGTCGAGCCGTATTTTTTATCGCCGAGCCGCGCTTCCTCCAGGCCGTCCAGCTCGCGGTGCCACGGCAGCAGCAGCGAGGCGCGGTCGCTGATCTTCAGGTTTTTCGGCGTGACGGAGACCCCCGCCGCGCGCAGCGTCTCGATCTCGTTCCAAAGGTTCTCTATGTCGAGCGCCACGCCGTTTCCGAGCACGTTCACAACGCCCTCGCGGAAAACGCCCGAGGGCAGCAGGTGCAGCGCAAACTTGCCGTATTCGTTGACCACGGTGTGTCCGGCGTTTCCGCCGCCCTGATAGCGGATGCAGCAGTCGAAGCGTTCGGTCAGCAGGTCGACCATGCGCCCCTTTCCCTCGTCGCCCCAATTGATTCCTACGATCGCGCAAGTTGACATAATATTGTTTCCTTTCACAAAACGTTTCTCGCAAGTTCTTCGATTCGCCGCAGGCCCTCCTCAAGATCCGCCTCCGAAGCGGCGTAGGAAAGACGCGCGTAGTTCCCCGTCGGTTCGCCGAGACCCACGGCGGGCACCGTGGCAACGTACTTCTCCTCCAGCAGCCTTTGGGAAAACTCCATACCGCTCACGCCAAGCCCCGACACGTCGAGCATCAGGTAAAACGCGCCGCGAGGTTTTGCATAGGAGAGACCCTGAATCGCGTCCAGACGCTCCGTTACGAGCGCGCGGCGACGGGCGAAAGCTTCGACCATTTCCGCGACCTGCCGCCGCGTCCGCGCGGTGTCCATGCCCTCGGCGACGCCCGCCTGCAGAAAGGTCGGCGCGCAGGTCGTGGAGTATTGGTGCACGCGCAGGACGCGCTCCGCGAGCTTTTCGTCCGCGGCGATGTAACCGAGGCGCCAGCCCGTCATGGCGAAAGTCTTGGAAAAGCCGCTGACGACAACGCAGCGCTCCCGCATCCCGGGGAACGCCGCCGCGGAATAAAACGTCGCGTCGTCGTAGACAAGGCGGCTGTAGATCTCGTCCGAGAGCACGAGGATGTTGTTCTCGACGCACAGGCGGCAGATCTCCGCGAGGGTTTCCTTTTTCAGCACCGCGCCCGTGGGATTGCTCGGATTATTCAGCACGAGCAGTTTGGTTTTTCTCGTGATCGACGCGCGCAGCGCGTCCATATCGGGCTGCCAGCCCCGCGCGGGGTCGAGCGGCAGGTCGACGACCGTCCCGCCGCAAAGGTTTACAAGGCGCTGATAGGTAACGAACGACGGGCGCGGTACGATAACCTCGTCGCCCTCGTCCACAAAGGCGAGCATGACGTTGTTGAGCGCCTCCGCCGCGCCGCAGGTCACGAGGATCTCCGTTTTTGGGTCGTAGGCAACGCCCGTTTCCCGCTCGATATAACCGGAGAGTACCCTTCGCAGCGGCTCATAGCCGCGGTTGGAGGTATATCTGGTCATGCCGCGCTCCAGCGCGCGCACCGTCGCCGCGCGAATATCGCCGGGCGTATCGAAATCCGGTTCTCCCGCGCTGAGGGAGATCACAGGTTTCCCCTCGGCGCGCAGCGCGTTTGCACGGTCGAGGACGGTGCGGATCAGCGAGGGCGCGACGTTCGCAAGGCGCTTCGCGCCGGCGGACAGGTCGTAGGCTCGTTCCACGTCATTCGTCTCCTTTCGTCTCGGAATAGTCGCCCGAAAAAACCTCCTCCGCGCCGCCGGAAAGGTAGCAATGCCCGCTCTCGGGATCGATGCGCACACGGAGGTCGCCGCCCAGAAGATGCACCGTCACTGTGTCCGCGAGCTTTCCCGCCCGCACGCCCGCGTAGACCGCCGCCGCCG
>CAMVGI010000347.1 GCA_947166955.1 uncultured Clostridia bacterium
TGGGATGTCCGGCACGTCGAAGCAGTCAAGCACCTTCACGACGCCCGGGATCGCCTCCGCCGCGCTCTTGTCGACAGACTTGACCATGCCGTGCGCGACCTCCGCGTGCTTGATGCGGACGTACAGCGCGTCCGCGGGCATGCGGTCCTCATAGTACTTTGTCCGTCCGCTTGCCTTGTCAAAGGCGTCGACGCGGACTTCGCTCCTGCCTACCTTGCTCATGGCGCTTGCCCTCCTTGTGAGAGAATTCCCTGTATAAAAAGAGTTGACTTGGCGATACTGTTTTTGCTACATTGAAACGGGTGATGAACATGAAAAATGAAAATGTCCCGCGCATCGGCTGCGTCGTCATGGCGGCGGGGAACGCCGAGCGTTTCGGGGAAAACAAACTTGCCGCCAAAGCGGGCGGAAAATCGCTTGTCGAGCACGCGCTCCGCGCGGTGCCGATGGAAAAGCTCGCCGCGGTCTGCGTCGTCACGCAGTACGACGAGGTGGAGGCGCTTGCGAAGCGCTGCGGCTTCCGCTGCCTTCGCAACGACCGTCCGGAGGACGGTCTCAGCCGCACGGTGCGCCTCGGAACCGAAGCGCTCATGGGGGAGTGCGACGAGATCGCGTATCTGGTCTCCGACCAGCCGCTGCTCCGACGCGAAAGCGTCGCGGCGCTGCTCGACTTCTGCCGCGCGCATCCGAACAACATCGTCGGCGCGGGACACGGCGGAAAGCGGGGGAATCCGTGCGTTTTTCCGCGGAAATACTTTCCGGAGCTTTGCGCCCTCACGGGCGACGTCGGCGGCAGCGCGGTCATCCGTGCCCACGAGGCCGACCTGCTGCTGTTTGAGATCGACGAAGAAGAACTCGCCGACGTTGATACGCGGCAGGCGCTTGAAGCGATCAACGCGCTCGGCGCGCCGAACGAAGCGTAGCGTTCGGACGGGCGGAAACGCCGCGTCGGGAAACGTTACTTTTTGCGCGCGTACGGCGTATGCTCCAGCGGCAGACTGAAGCGCCGCTCGCCGTCGAGACGGTAGTACGCGTCCGCAATGGCGGGCGCGGTGGGGATCGACGTGATCTCGCCGATGCCGATGGCGCCGTTCGCCATCTTGAGGCCGGGCTGATCCACGACGATCGCCTTGACCGGCGGTACGTCGGGCGCGCGGAACAATCCGAGCGTGCCGTACTTCGCGGTGGGCTTGCAGTTGTCGTCGATCGGGTACTGCTCGGTGAGCGCGTAGCCCATCGACATCACGACGCCGCCCTCGATCTGCCCCTCGCAGGAGAGCGGGTTGACCGCCTTGCCGACATCGTGCGCGGCGACCATCTGCTTGATCCTGCCGGTTTCCTTATCCAGAATGCACATCTGCGTGGCGTAGCCGTAGGCGACGTGCGACACGGGATTCGGCACGTCCGCGCCGAGCGGATCGGTCGCGGCGAGGTATTCGCCGTAGAATTCCTGCCCCTCGAGGTCGGCGAGCGTTTTGCCGCGCAGCGCCTCGACGAGCTTTTCGCAGGCGCGGCGCACCGCCTCGCCCGTGATGAGCGTCTGGCGCGAACCGGAGGTGTCGCCGGAATCGGGCGAGATCCACGTGTTGCTGCGCTCGTAAACAATATCGTCCGGCTTCACGCCCGCGTTGGTGACGACCATCTGCGTCAGCACCGTGCCGAGCCCCTGACCGATGCAGGAGGCGCCGGAGAAGATATGCACCTTCGCATCGTCCCCGACGATGAGCTTCGCGCGGCCCCAATCGGGAAGCCCCACGCCGACGCCGGAGTTTTTCATCGCGCAGGCGAGGCCCACGGGGTCGCCGTTTTTGACTGCTTCGTCGTAATACGGCTTGACCGCCTCAAGCGTTTCGACCAGACCCGTTTCGGGGCCGACGATCTGACCGTTCGGCAGCCCCAGCCCGGGCCGGCTGGCGCTGTGGGCGCGGGACGCTCACGGGGAAATGCCGACCTTGTCCGCCATCATGTTCAAGAGCGTCTCGGTGGCGAAGCAGGTCTGCGTCACGCCGAAGCCGCGGAACGCGCCCGCGGGCGGATTGTTCGTATAATACGCCGTGCCCTCGATCTCGAAGTTCTCGTAGGCGTACGGCCCCGCGGCGTGCGTGCAGGCGCGCTCCAGCACCGGTCCGCCGAGGGACGCGAACGCGCCCGTGTCGGACACGACCGTTGCCTTGACGCCCTGAATGACGCCGTTTTCGTCGCAGCCCATCGTGAAGTCCATCCACATCGGATGGCGCTTGGGGTGGATGAGAATGGATTCCGCGCGCGTGAGCTTGACCTTGACGGGCACCTTTGCGACATACGCAATCAGCGCCGCGTGGTGCTGCACCGTCATGTCCTCCTTGCCGCCGAAGCCGCCGCCGACGAGCTGGTTTTCGACGAGACAATGTTCGTAGTCCACGCCGAGCATCTGTGCGCACTCGTGCAGCGTCGTGTGCGCGCTCTGGTCGGTCGTGAGCAGCTTGACGCCGCCGTTCTCCATCGGCAGCGCCACGCAGCATTCCGGCTCCAGAAACGCGTGCTCCGTCCACGGGGTCTCAAAGTGTTCCGTGATGACGTACTTGCTTTTCGCGATCGCACCCGCCGCGTCGCCGCGGGCGACGTGCTTGTGCGCCTGCACGTTGTTCTCGTCCGTTTCGAACACCAGCGGCGCGCCCTCCGCCGCC
>CAMVGI010000348.1 GCA_947166955.1 uncultured Clostridia bacterium
GGGCCGTTATCCTACGCCGGGCGGCATCCGCCTGTGCAATGAGGCTTTTGTGAACTGTCATCGACGTTTCCTCCTCTCGCGATTCCCTTTATTTATGATAACGAATCGGCGGGGCGATATTTGACACTTGTTTCCGAAAAAATTTGCAGTTACAATGGAAGGAACAACATGAAGGAAAAGGGGTGGTATGCCGTGGCGAAGGAAAAACGCGACGATAAGCTTTCGCAGGTCTACCGTCTCTATCAGGCGCCCATGCTCCGCCTCGCGCTGCGCATCCTCGGCGAACAGCACGACGCGGAGGACGCTGTCCACGACGCGTTTGAAAGCGTCGCGCGCAATCTGGAGCGTCTTGCGGAACCGGACGCGCCCAAAACGCGCGGCTATATCATGGTCATCACGGAGCGCAAGGCGATCGACCTCCTGCGCGCGAGGCGGCGGAGCGCGGCGTCGGAGCTGGACGAGGCGGACGTCAGCGTCGAGTTTCCCGCCGCGGACGGGAACGGCCTCGCGCTGTGCATGGCAAGGCTGCCCGCCCGCTACCGCGAGATCCTGCTGCTCCGCTTCGTCTACGGCTACAGCATGCGCGAGACCGCGGAGCTGATGGACATTCCCTACACCACGGTGGGCAAGCTCTCCCAGCGCGCCAAGGAGCGGCTCTACGAGCTGTGCCGCGGCGAAGGCGTCCTGTGAAACGGCGCGCGCTTTGACAAAAAAGCGGTATGAGGACAGATCCATCCTCATACCGCTTTTTCTATCGCCTGTCGGCGTCAGATACTCTATTTCGTCTGCTCCATTAACTCTTGGGCGGCGCGGGCGTTGTCATAGTCGGCGGCGACCGCCTTCTGATAGCCCTTGTGGTTGTAGGCCGCGACGGCGGCGCGCCCCGTCTCCGTCTCTCCGATGCGGATAAACGCGTCCTGCAGCGCGGCGACAAAGCCCTCGCTCATGATCGCGGACGCCTTGCCGACCGTGACCGTGTCGTTATAGATGCCGCTCGTCACGCCGATGACGCTCGTTTCCTCCCAAATGGTCACGGGGCGTCCGAGTTTTCCTTCCCAATCCACCGCGTAGTCGGTGCGCGCGTCGGCGTAGCACAAAAGCGCGTCCACCTCGCCGGAGGCGAGGCGCGCGAACGCCTCGTCATAGGAATCCGCCTGCACGGTATGGCTCAGGTCGGCGACGCTCTTGCCGTAATGCTCCCGCAGCCAAAGCGAGGGATAGATGTACCCCGCGGAGGAGGACTTTCCCATCACGCTCCAGGTCGCGGCGTCCAGCTCCTCCCACGTGAGCGCCTGTCCGGCGTTCACCTTTGCGGCAAGCGTCCGGCCGGTATCGGAGGGACCGGCGATGAACAGCGCGCGGTAAAACGCCGCCTGCTGGTCGATCGCAACGGTGGGCATTTCGTCGTTCCAGTCCTTCGCCTCGTCGGAGTCCTTGCTCAAACCGTTGCGAAGAGCGGTCAGGATCACGTCGCAGACGCCGTCGTAGAGGACGTAGGTGCCGCCGGGCATACCGATGCCGACGTCCGCCGCGCCCGACGCGAGCGCCTCGCCGACCGCGTCATAGCTCTCTCCGACGGAAAGTTCCACGTTTTTGACCTCATAGCCGGACGCGGCAAGCTCCGTTTGGAGCATCGCCTTGAGCGGCTCCGCCGCCGTAAGCGTCCCCTGCGGATCGTGCGAGGGCACGAAGGCGATGCGGAGCGTCTCGATCGTTTTGTTCTCCGCATCCGCCGGTTCCGCGGGCTTTGCTTCGGGCGGTTTCTTTTCGCCGCAGGCGGCAAGCAGTCCCACGGCCATTACGAGCGCCAGCAGACGAAAAATGGCTTTTTTCATAAAATCACTCCTCGTTTTCGGGCCGATTTCCCATTTTTTCGTTTGAGAATTTATCATATCAGAAAAATTGCGCGGTTGCAATCCGTGCGCAAAATTTTATAAAGAATCTCTTGAAATGTGCACTCGCCCCTTGTAAAATATAAATTGGTTTTGTATTGGACCGCGTCGAAAGACGATGAAAGCACAGAATGAGAAAGGAAGAGATTACTATGACGATCAATCAGACCAGAGACGGCGGCAAACTGACGGTCGCGCTGGAGGGGCGCCTCGACACGACCACCGCGCCGCAGCTTGAAGGCGAACTGCGCACCGCCGTGGACGGCGTGACGGAGCTTGTGTTCGACCTTGCCAAGCTGGAGTATGTTTCTTCGGCGGGGCTTCGCGTGCTGCTTTCGGCGCAGAAGGTCATGAACAAGCAGGGCGACATGGTCATTCGCAATGCCAACAGCGACCTGATGGACATTTTTGAGGTTACGGGCTTCGTCGATATTCTGAAGATCGAGTAAGCCTATGAAAGCGTCGGATCACGTGCGAAAGCAAACCATATCCCACGCGTTTCTGCGCTGGCTGCTGATCATCGTTTTGGTCGCGTTTTTGCTGTCCATGGCGTTTTCGTGGACGCTGCAAACGCGCATGTCGAACCGCAGCGCCGCGAGCCTGCTGCGCCTCAACATCGAGGACGTGCGTCAGGACATCATCGACGCCTCGGACGCCAACCTGCTCAAGCTGACGCGGCAGATCGCCTCCGACCTCAACTCCGGAGCCGCCGCCGCCGTGGAAACGGGGCTGGAGCGGCTGATGAACCGCTATGACGTATCCGAGATC
>CAMVGI010000349.1 GCA_947166955.1 uncultured Clostridia bacterium
TGATGGTGCTCATGGGGCTTGAGATCGGCGGCGCGGAAACGCACGTCGTCGAGCTTTCCAAGGAATTGAAGCGCGAGGGCTGGGAGGTCGCGGTGGTCTCGAACGGCGGCGTCTACGAGCGAGAGCTGACGGACGCGGGCATCCGCTGCTACCGCGCCCCACTGCACAAGCGCAACGTGTTTCTGATGCTGCGCTCGCTCTCCATTCTGCGCCGCGTCATCCGCGAGGAAAAACCCGACGTCGTCCACGCCCACGCGCGCATCCCCGCGTTTTTGTGCGGTATTCTGCACGCGCAGATGGGCTTCCCGTTCGTCACCTCGGCCCATTGGGTGTTTTATGTAAACGGACTGCTCAAGCGCATCGCCAATTGGGGCGAGCGGACGATCGCCGTCAGCGACGACATCAAGGCGTACCTGATCGAGAATTACGGCGTGCCGGCGGAGCACATTTCCGTGACCATCAACGGCATCGACACGGAGAAGTTTTCCCCCGAGGTGTCGGGGGAACGGGTGCTGCGGGAGTTCGGACTTTCGCCCGAACGGCCCGTCGTGTCTTACGTCAGCCGCATGGACGAGAGCCGCGCGCTGGTCGCGCGCCAGCTCGTCGCCATCGCGCCGCGGCTGCGCGAGGCGATTCCGGGCGTGCAGTTGCTGATCGCGGGCGGCGGCGACGTGTTCGACGAGATCAAGGCAAAGGCGGACGCCGCCAACGAGCGGGCGGGGGAGACCTGCGTCGTTATGACCGGCGCGCGCACGGACATCAACGAGATCGTCGCCGCGGGCGACGTGTTCGTCGGCGTCAGCCGCGCGGCGCTCGAAGCGATGGCAGCGGCGAAACCGGTGATAGTTTCCGGAAACGAAGGATATATCGGTCTATTTGATGAAAGCAAGCTGAAACTGGCACAATCCAATAATTTCTGCTGTCGTGGCTGTCAGGAGTCTACCGAGGAACTTCTCTATGTCGATATTACGCGCGCACTATGTGGATTGAGCGCGGACGAAAAAATAGACTTAGGGAATTATGGAAGAGAAGTCATCAAGGAGCACTACTCCGTCGCACGCATGGCGCGGGACGCAGAAACCGCTTATCAAGCGGTTCTCGCCGCACATACGCGGGTCGTGCTCTCGGGTTATTACGGCTTCCGCAATCTGGGCGACGACGCGATCCTGCTCGCCCTGCGCGACCGGCTCGCGGAGACCGTGCCGGGCGCGACGCTCGTGGCGCTTTCGCGCCGACCGGCGGAAACGCGGGAGAAGTGCGGCGTGGAGGCGGTCGACCGGTTCCGCCCGTTCGCGGTGCGCCGCGCCGTTAAGCGGGCAAGCTGCTTCGTCAGCGGCGGCGGGAGCCTGCTGCAGGACCACACCTCGGCGCGCTCGCTGCTGTACTATACGACGCTCATCCGTGCGGCGAAGCGCTTCGGAAAGCCCGTCATGTTCTACGCCAACGGCATCGGGCCGGTGGAGACCGAACGCGGGCGCGAGCGCGTGCGAAGCGTCTCGGAGCTGGCGGACGTCATTACGCTGCGCGATGCGGAGTCGCTCGACGCGCTGCGCGGCATGGGGGTAGAGAACGAACACATTACCGTCACCGCCGATCCGGTGTTCGCCATGCCGAGCGGAGACGCTGCGCGGGGCAGGGAACGGCTCGCGGCGGCGGGCGTTCCGGCGGACAGGCCGCTCATCGGCGTTTCCGTGCGCTTCGCGGCGGGGATGGAGACCAATATCGCGGAGTTTGCGCGCTTCTGCGACGCCGTGAGCGAGACGGCGGCGGTCGTGTTCCTCGACATGCAGCCCGGCGCGGATACGGCGGCGATCGCGGCGGTGCGCGAGAGAATGCGCGCGGCGGCGTATGCGGTTTCCGCGCCTTACGACCCGCGCTCGATGGCGGACATGCTCTCGTGTATGGACGCGGTGGTCAGCACACGCCTGCACAGCATGATCTTTGCCGCCTGCTCGCATGTGCCGGTGCTCGGCGTGGTCTACGACCCGAAGGTCAGCGCCTGTGCGAAAGCGCTCGGGATGCCGCTTGCGGGGACGCTGGCTGCGTTCGACGCGGACGCGGCGCTGCAAACGCTGCGCGGCGTGCTCGCCGACCGCGCGGCGTATGTGGAAACGCTCACGCGCGCCACGGCGGAGCAGCGCGAGCGTGCAAAGGACAACGAAGCGGCGTTTATCAAGCTGATCGAGGGTTGACGGCGCGATTTGACAGGAGGAAAAATAGACTTAAAGAAAAGGAACGGCTTATGAGCCGTTCCTTTTCTTATACGTGAGATACCCTTCGAGCATCAGCGACGCGGCGACCGCGTCCACCGTCTTTTTGCGCTCCTTTGCGCGCTTGCCGTTGGCCTGCATGATGTTGTGCGCCTCGACGGTCGTGCGCCGCTCGTCCCAGAGCGTGACGGGGAGCTTCGTGGCCTCGCGGAGCGAATCCGCGAAGGCTTCCGCCTTCTCCGCGCGCGGCCCGCGCGTGCCGTCCATGTTGATCGGGTGGCCGAGCACCAGCTCCGTGACCTCGTGCTCGGCAATCAGCGCCTTGAGCTGCTCAATGACCGCCTCCGGACGGTAGGCGTTGACGACGGTGGAATAGCCGCAGAGCGTCAGAGTGCGGTCGGAGATCGCGACGCCGGTGTGCGCGTCGCCGTAGTCGATCGCCAAGAT
>CAMVGI010000350.1 GCA_947166955.1 uncultured Clostridia bacterium
CGGTCAGCGCGTCGATGGGACGGCTGTAGAGGAACATCGACTGGATGGTCTCAAACACCTCACGGTTCTGCCGGAGGTAGAAATCCTCGGGGCGCAGCTTCTCCATCACGTCCTTGATGCAGTTCGCGTCGATGAGCATGGAGCCGAGAACGGCCTGCTCCGCCTCAAGGCTGTGCGGCATCTGGCGGTATAAGAGTTCGTCGTCCATCGCCATGGGGCTGCGCCTCCTTACGCTTCCTCGGAAACCTGAACCGAAAACGTCGTGCTGACCTCGTAGCCGAGCTTCGCCTTGACCTCATGCACGCCGAAGGTCTTGATCGGGTCGAGCACAAGCTGCTGCTTTGCGACCTCCACGCCGAGCTGGCTCGCAAGCGCCTCGGAGATCTCCTTGCCCGTCACGGCGCCGAACAGCTTGCCGCCCGCGCCGCCCTTGGCGACGATCTCGACGGTCTTGCCGCGCAGCTTATCCGCCTTCTCGACGGCAGCGGCGCGGTTCGCCGCCTCTTCCTTGCGGCGCGCCGCCTCCTTGAGGTTCATGGTGTTGATCGCGTCGGGCGTCGCAAGGACGGCCAGCTTGCGCGGCAGGAGGAAATTGCGCGCGTAGCCCTCAGCGGCCTCGATCATCTCGCCCTTTTTGCCCTGTCCCTTCACGTCCTGTTGTAAAATGACCTTCATGTTGCTTTCTCCTTATGCCTATTCTTCGAAATAATCGTCGATCGCGCCCTGCAGCTGCTCGCGCACGGCCTCCACGGTGCCGTCCGGCACCTGCGCGCCCGCGGTGGTCGAATTGCCGCCGCCGCCGAGCTTCTCCATGATGAGCTGCACGTTGACCTCGCCGAGCGAGCGTGCGGAGAGGTTGACGCCGGTGCCGTGCCGGAACAGCACGAACGACGCGCGCACGCCCTGAAGCGTCAGCAGCTCGTCCGTTGCCTTCGCGGCGGTCACGCGGTCGATCTCCTCATCGATGGCGGCGATGGCAATGTCGTCGTGATACATCTCCGCGTGGCGGATGATGTTGTAGCGCTCGATCATATCGTTCAGGTCGCCCTGGAACAGCCGCTGCACGTCGGCGGTATCCGCGCCCGCGCGGCGCAGATACGCCGCCGCCTCAAAGGTGCGCCCGCCCGTGCGGCGCGTGAAATTCTTCGTGTCGAGCACCATGCCCGCAAGCAGTGCCTCCGCCTCCGCGCGCAGAATGTCGGTCGGCTCGACGAGGTACTGCATCAGCTCCGTCACCAGTTCCGCCGCCGACGAGGCGTAGGGCTCGTGGAAGTTCAGCGCGGAGGATTCGATATAGCTCGCCGCCCTGCGGTGATGGTCGATGACCGCCACCCGGTTGCACGCGTCGAGCAGCGCCTCGGATTCGACAAAATCGGGGCGGTTGGTGTCGACCACGACGAGCAGCGCACCCGAGCGCGCCATAATAAACGCGTCGTTGCCGCTGATGAACGTGTCCTCATACTCCGGCAGCTCGCCCAGACGCGCAAGCACCGCGCCGGAGGCGTTGTTTTCCCTGTCGATGACGATATACGCCTTCTTGCCGCGCTTGCGCGCGATGCATGCCACGCCCGCCGCCGCGCCGACCGCGTCCATATCCGCATGCTTGTGGCCCATGATAAAGACCTGAGACGCGTCGGAAATAAGCTCGCCCAGCGCGTTTGCCATCACGCGGGACTTGACCTTCGTGCGCTTTTCGGACGCCTGCGACTTGCCGCCGTAGAACTCGAAATCCAGCTTGTTTCGTACCACGACCTGATCGCCGCCGCGCGAGAGCGCCATCTCAAGGGCGAGCGAGGCATACTGATAGAGCGTCGCAAACGTCTCCTCGTCCTTGCCGACGCCGATGGAGAGCGTCGCGGCAACACCGTCCTCCGTCACGACCTCGCGCACGGAATCGAGCACGGAGAACTTTGCCTGCGCCAGCCCCTCGTATCTCTCCAGCGAGAGCACAAACAGATAGCGGTTGCGGTCCAGACGGCAGAACAGGCTCTCCGAGCCGTCCAGCCATGCGTTGAGCTTTTCGTTGATGCGCGCGAGGATCGCGCTGCGGGACGCCTCCGTGCCCGCCTTCATCAGTTCCTCATAGTTGTCGACCATCACGATGCCGACGATGGGGCGGGCATTCTCGTTCGCGGCGCGCAGGGCGTCGGTCTCGGTCACGTCGAACCAATAGGTCGTGGCAAGCAGCGCGCCGCGGCGGGCGCCGCCGGGATGGCTGAGCATGCCGCAGACGTGGAAGTGCCGCTCGTTCACGACGACTGTCTCCGGAGCCTCGCTCTTGCCCTCCAGCAGCCAGCGGTAGGAAAATGTGGGCAGCACGTCGCCGATCCGGTTTTCAAAGAGGTCTTCCTTTACGCCCGTCAGGTCGCGGAAGCGGTCGTTGTTCCACAAAATCTCCTGCGTGTCGGGCCGGAACACCATCATCGCGATCGGCGCGGAGAGCATCGACGCCTTGCCCGCGCTGGTCATGTCGTCCGTCACGGTGTCGATGTAACGCTCGATCTCCTCGCGGCGCTTTTTCGTCATGGCGCTGAAATAGAAATAAAGCGCAGCGACAATGACGCACTCCGCGATCGCCAGCGGCAGCCGCGGAATGGGTGCGATAAACGTCGCGATCGCGAACAGCGCCGCAAAGATGAAG
>CAMVGI010000351.1 GCA_947166955.1 uncultured Clostridia bacterium
GATCTCGTCGGCATAGGAGAGGATCTGCTCCTCGCCGCCCTCGCGCAGGATCATCTCGTCCATGCCGAGGATGGCGTTGATGGGCGTGCGGATCTCATGCGACATGTTGGCGAGGAACGCGGATTTCGCGCGGTTTGCGTCGTCCGACGCCTGACGCTGCTCCACGAGCGCAAGCTCGTCGCTCACCGCCTGCATCAGCGTCGCGCCCAGCAGCGCGATCAGGCCGATGCCGATGAACGTGCCGAAGCCGAGCGTGGTCTTGAGGAAGAAGCTGACCGCCTCCAGCAGACCGAACAGCAGAAGGAGCAGCATGCCGACCGCCGTGAGCGGATAGCGCTGGATGCGCTTTTCCCGCGCGTCCCGGGCCAGCGAGACGATCCCGAAGATTATCGCGATGCCGGACCAGACGTGGGAGAAGATAAGCGTGTTGTAATAGCTCGCGATGCGGGTGAAGGCGAGAACGGTGTTGATGATGACCTGAAGCAGAAGCCCGCCGGAAAGGAAGTCGTAGACCGACTTGTAGCGGTGCTCCTGGATCTCGTCGAAGTACATCATGAGAAACGCGCACATGATCTCCACCAGCAGGAACGAGAAGATGCTGCTGTAGGACGGCGCGCCGAAAAAGAGCTGGCGGATGTCCGATTCGCTGAGGATCCACAATCCCGCCGCGACCGCCGTTTCCGCGAGCCGCAGCGCGGCGCGCAGGGATTCCATCTTTTGACGCAGGGCGAAATATCCGCAGACGACCAGCAGGCCGAACAGGATCAGAATGCACGCCGTGAGAACGAGCGGCAGGCTTGAGGTGATATGCGGGAACCAGACGTTGTTTCCGTAGGCGTAGGTCACGGCGCGGAACGTGACGGCTTCGTTTTCGTGAGGAATGACCTCGATCTCCAGCGCGGCGTTTGCGTCCGTATCGCGCAGGTCAACGAGCAGATACGCGCTCACCGGCGAAAGGTTCCGGTGAGACGGCGAGAAGGCGTAATAACGGCCGCGTTCCTCGCCGGCGATCCGTACCGTGAGGTCCTCGCGCGTCGAGTGGACGCAAAGGTGCATGCCCTCGCGCACGTCCGCCGGCATTTGGGCGCGCAGGAAAATGACGCTTCCCGTCTGCTGGCGGAGCGTCGTGGGCAGGCGCACGGTTTCGGAGGAGCCGTTCGACGTGACGAGCGTCCAATCCCCCGAAAGCTCCTGCACGTTGAACTTGCCGATGTGAGACTCCTCCCGCGCGTTGTCGTAAACGAGCGCAAACAGGAACAGCCCCCCGGCGATCAGCAGCACGAGAAGCAGCAGTGCGCGTATGACTCTTTCGACTTTGATCATTTTCTGTAAAAGAATTGGTCGATGGAATTGAGGATCTCGTCGCGGCCGCGCGACTTGAGAAGATACCCCTCCGGTTTGAGGCGCATCACGCGCATCACGCTCTCCTGATCGTCCTTTGCGGTGAGGAAGATGACGGGGATCTTCGCGGAGTTCGGTTCGCTTCGGAGCATTTCGAGGATCTGCGGGCCGGGCGTGATGGGCATGTCGTAGTCCAGCAGGATGAGGTCCGGCGTGTGCGCGCCGATGAACGTGATCGCCTGCGTGCCGGATTTGACGACGGTGACGCGGTAGCGTGCGGAAAGCCACTTCTGCATCATCTGAAGGAACGTTACGTCGTCGTCGACGAGCAGGATATGGCGGCGCTTCTGCGTCTCCTCCTTCGAGCTGATGATCCCCTGCATCGCCTTGGAGAGAAGCTTTACGTCGATCGGACGCTCAAACTCGCGCTCGATGAGGCTCTTGGGGATGACCTCCTCGACCTCCGTAAGCTCACGGCTGTAGCCGACGACGCACAAAACCTTCCCCTCGCCGAAGCAAAGGTCCTTGAGGTAGTAGAGCACCTCCGGCGTTTCGTACATATAGTCGCCCGCGAAGAGCAGAAAGACGTCCGATTCGTTCTTCTTGCGCCCGATGTCGTCGATCACAGGTTCCGCCTGAACGATCTCGACATTCTCGCTTTTCATGTTGGTCACCAGGGACTCGGTCAGAAAAGCCGCGCTGTTGTTGATGAGCAAAACCCTTTCTTCCATGGAGATACCGTCCTTTCGATGCCTCTTGAGAAGTAATGTCCGTCAGCCGAGGATGTCGCCGATCCGGTCCCAATCAAAGTTTTCGGCGGCGTGACGGAGTTTTTCCACGCGCTCGCGTTCGCTTTCCGGCAGGCGGCGGAGAGCAAGGGAGTCGATCATGGCGACCGCGCGTTCATGCTCGAATTGCTCCGCCAGCTTGCCGATCATTTCGTAGGTTTCCCGCAGTTCCCGCTCGCCGGCATGGACCGGGCCGATGTTGACGCCGCTCTCCGGGGTGCCGTGGGCGACGTAGTGCTTGGGGGAGGCTGCGATGCCGTGGCTCTGCAGCGCCTTGATGTAGGCTATACCCAGCTGGGAGGTCAGATAGGGGTCCTCGCCGTAGTTCTCCTCCACGCGGCCCCAGCGGGGGTCCCGGGAGATGTCCAGGTTGGGCGCGTAGGTCTGCCGGATGCCGATGGCGCGCAGCTCGGTGCCGATCTTGTGGACCATTTCACTGAGGAGTTCCGGGTTCCGGGCGGCGCCGATGCCCAGGGCCTGGGGGAAGACCGTGGCTCTGGGGTGCAT
>CAMVGI010000352.1 GCA_947166955.1 uncultured Clostridia bacterium
ATCGAGACGGCAGGCGTCGACAAAGACGTCGTGACGCAGAATGTCGGAGTGCAGCGCGCTCACGCCGTTGACGGCGCGGCAGGCGCACACGCACAGATTCGCCATGCGAACCTCGTTGCCCCAGATGATCGCCATATGCTCCACGCGGCTGTCGCCCTGACCGAAGTAGCCCTCCAATTCGAGCTGGTAGCGGCGCGCGATCTCCTTTACGATGTCCCAGATGCGCGGCAGCAGCGTTTCAAACAGCTCCTGCGGCCAACGCTCCAGCGCCTCGGCAAGCACTGTATGATTGGTATAGGCGACGCTTTGGCGCACGACGTCCCACGCGATATCCCATTCATAACCGTCCTCGTCGAGCAGGATGCGCATCAGCTCGGGGATGACGAGCGCGGGATGCGTGTCGTTGATCTGCAGGACGTGCTTTTCGTGGAAGTTTCTGAGCGTCCCGTACTGCGCGCGGTGCTTGCGCGTGATGGATTGGATCGTCGCGGAGACGAAGAAATACTGCTGGCGCAGGCGCAGGGACTTGCCCTCGTAGTGATTGTCGTCGGGATAGAGCACCTTGGCGATGACCTCCGCCATCGCCTGCTGCTCGACCGCCTTGAGATATTCGCCCGAGGAATAGAGCGACATATCCGTGGGCGCGGTGGACTTGGCGTCCCAAAGGCGCAGGCGGTTGGTGTGGTCGGTGTTGTAGCCCGCGATGACCATGTCGCGCGGTACGGCGAGGACGCTCGTATAGCCGACGTGTTCGGGGCGGTTGATATTGCCCTCCCAATGGTCGACGATGTGCCCGCCGAACTTGACCTCCTCGGTCTCGTCGGTCTTGGTGATGAGCCAGGAGTCGCCGAGGTCGAGCCAGTTGTCGGCAAGCTCGACCTGCTGGCCGTCGACGATCTTCTGCTTGAAGATGCCGAGCTCATAGCAGATGGAATAGCCCGTGGCGGGGATCTCAAGCGTGGTCATCGCTTCGAGATAGCACGCGGCGAGACGTCCGAGGCCGCCGTTGCCGAGACCCGCGTCCGGCTCCGCCTCAAAGATCTCGCCCGGATCGAAGCCGAGAAACGCGATCGCCTCCTTGAGCGGCTCAAGCACGCCGAGGTTGAAGGCGTTTTTCTCAAGCGAGCGTCCCATGAGGAATTCCATGGACAGGTAGTGCACCTGACGCTGCTGCTCAAGCTGAACGAGCTTGTCGGTCGCAAGGTTGCTCGAACCCATGATGTCGCGAACCACCATCGCGCACGCCTTGAATATCTGCTCTTTGGTCGCCTGGTCGGCGGTGCGCCCGAAATTGCGCTGGAGCTTGCCGAGAATGAGCTGAGCGAGCTGATCCTTGCCGTAGGTGTCCGTCATGTCGCGTCCCCCCAAAATATAAATATATGTAAACTCAGCATAGCAAAAAAAAGCCGCGCCGTCAATTCTAAAAGTTGAAATATCCATGCTCTTATAGTATAATCTCTCCGCTACGAAATCAAAAACGGAGGATGTCGCATCGTGGACGCAACTTTTCAGGGAACGAAGGACTATGTGGCCTCGCCGGAGCTGCTCGGCGCGGTGAATATCGCCGTGGCGCTTCAAAAGCCGCTGCTCATCAAGGGCGAGCCGGGCACGGGCAAGACGATGCTCGCGCAGGCGGTGGCGGAGGCGCTTGGGAAACCGCTGATCATATGGAGCGTCAAGTCCACCACCAAGGCGCAGGACGGGCTGTACGTCTACGACGTGGTGCAGCGCCTTTACGACAGCCAATTCGGCAACGCGGGCGTGGACGACATCGCAAGGTACATCAAGCTCGGCAAGCTCGGCGAGGCGTTTTCCTCGCCCGAACAGGCGGTGCTGCTGATCGACGAGGTGGACAAGGCGGACCTTGAGTTTCCGAACGACCTTCTCTGGGAACTCGACCGCATGGAGTTCTATATCCCCGAGACGAAGGAAACGGTGAAGGCGAAGCACCGCCCCATCGTCATCATCACCTCCAACGCGGAGAAGGAACTGCCCGACGCGTTTTTGCGCCGCTGCATCTTCCACTATATCGCATTCCCCGACCCCGAGCAGATGGAGAAGATCGTGCGCGTCCACTTTGACAGGCTCGACGAGACGCTGCTGCGTCAGGCGATGGAGGCGTTCTATTTCCTGCGCTCCGTCGATTCCATCGAGAAAAAGCCCTCGACCTCGGAGCTGGTGGATTGGATACGGGCGCTGGAGCTGGGCGGCGTCGATCCCGCGCGCATCCGGAAAGAGATCCCGTTCGCGGGCGTGCTGCTCAAAAAAGACAAGGACCTCGCCGCGATGGAGCGGCGGCTGGGACGCTGAGGAGGAGCTATGGCGGCATTTTTGCACGCGGTCGGCGCGGTGACGATCATCCTGCTGCTGACCGCGACGGGTTACTACTGCGGCGCGAAGGGTTGGCTGAAGCCGGAATCGAAGGCGTTCCTGAGCAAATTCCTGCTCTCGCTCGCCGTGCCGTTCATGTGCGTATACGGACTGCGGAACAACCTGACGCGCGAGATGATCGCGGACTCCGCGCGCCTGCTCGCCGTGCCGTTTTTGTGCAACGCGGCGAACCTTTTGCTCGCTCTCGCGCTTGCGCGGCTTTTGAAGCTACCGCGGCGTAGGGGCGGCGTCTTCGTCGTGATG
>CAMVGI010000353.1 GCA_947166955.1 uncultured Clostridia bacterium
GCATACAACATGACGAGGGGCGCTGGCGTCGCCGTGACGGTGAAAACGGACGGCACCCTCGAATATCCCGAGGGCGGGTCGGACGAAGACAAGAAGAGCATCAAGCTACTGACCGAGATGTCGAAGGACGACATCAAGACCCTCAACTCCGCACGCAAGAAGGAGGGCCTTCCCGAGCTCACGAACGTGGAGTACACCGAGAAGATCAAGATCGACCCCACGACCAAGAAGCCGGTGCTGGACAAGAACAACAACCCCGTGTACGAAAAAGATGACAACGGCAACGTGATCATGGTCGTCAAGAGCGCGTCCGTGCCCGCGACCGACCTGAGCACCATCCGCATGCCCGTCATCAAGAAGGTCTACCAGCTGGAGGAGAAGGACGGAGAAGGCGGCACGAAAGAGTACGTGATGCCCGCCAACCCCAAGAGCTCCTCGGAAATCGTCTGGATGGACCCCACCTCGCTCAAGGACGGCGCGCAGGTCGGCACGATCGAGACCGTGCCGAAGGCGGGCGAGGCGCTCAAGGAGGGCGAGACCGCCACGCGCACCGAGTATGAGCGCATCGAGAGCGACAGCGTGACCATCGACGAAAAGACCGGCGCGCTGCGCATCATGACGAGCGACGGCACGCTCTACACGGTCGGCTACCTCGCCATCGCCAAGGTGACGAACCCCAACGGCGTGACGCACGTCGACGGGCGCTACTATCAGGCGCAGGACGGCGCGGGCGTTGTCCGCGTGACCGCCATCAAGGGCGCGATCTCGGGCGTGGAGAGCTCTGGCGACACCTCGCTCATCACGGGCGGCCTCGAATCCTCGGGCACCGACCTCGCCACCGAGATCACGAACATGATCACGGTGCAGCGCGGCTATCAGGCGAACACCCGTATCGTCACGGTGACGGACTCCATGCTCGAAGAGCTGGTGAACATGAAGCGCTGATAAGCGCTAAAACGGCAGTTTTGGTTGATTGAACCGCTTTTCCCTCCGGCGGCGCGCGCCGCCGGAGGGAAAACGGGCGGAAAGGATGAGCGGAATGATCGTACTGACGCGCGTGGGCAAGGAGAAGAAGGAAAAGTTCCTTGTCAATCACAATCAGATCCAGCACATCGAGTTTATCCCCGAGACGAAGGTCGTCATGATGAACCGCGAGTTTTACATCGTGGAGGAAACGGGCGAACAGATCGTCCAGAAGATCGCGGACTACACCGCGAAGGTCGTGGACATCCATCGCCAGGTCACGATGGTCAACAAGCGTTAAAACGCCGGAATACTTTCCCTACAGGGTGGATAGTCAGATATGAACATTACATATATCATCGGCGTCGTATTCTCGACGGTCTTCATCTTCCTCGGCATGCTGGGCTTCCCGCAGATCTCCGTCGACAAGCTCAAGAACTTCTGGGACGGCCCCAGCGTCATGATCGTCGTGGGATGTACCTTTGCCATCGTGGCGGCGAGTATGCCCGCCGCGACGCTCAAGTCGATCCCGAAGCACTTCAAGATCGTTTTGAACACGAAGCTCTTCAACCCGATGGCGATCATCGACCAGCTCACGGAGCTTGCCAACAAGGCAAGAAAGGACGGCCTGCTGTCGCTGGAAGCGAGCGCGGCGGAGGCGAGCGACCCGTTCATGAAGTCCGCGATCATGCTGCTCGTCGACGGCAGCGACGCGGAGCGTGTGCGAACGGTGCTGGAGACGGATATTGAGAACATGTCCGCGCGCCATGAGTCGGGCGCGGCGCTGTACGACAAGGCGTCCGCGGTCGCACCGGCGTTCGGCATGGTCGGTACGCTATGCGGCCTCGTGAACATGTGTAAGGGCCTGAATATGTCGGAGGGCAGCTCAAACCTCGGTAACGATATGGGCACGGCGCTTATCACAACATTCTACGGGTGCATCCTCGCGCACATGATCTTCGGCCCGCTTGCGACGCATCTTCGCTCGCAGGACGAGAAAGAGGTCATCTGCAAGCAGATCATCGTCGAGGGCATCACCGGCATCCAGGCGGGCGAAAACCCGAAGTTCCTTCGCGAACGCCTGTTGACCTTCGTCAGTCAGAAGGACCGCGACGGCGGCGGCAAGAAGGGCAAGAAGGACGAGTAAGAAAGGAAACGACCCGCTATGGCACTGAAAAAGAAAAGCAGCGGTGGCGGCGGCGCGAACTGGATGGACACCTATGGCGACATGGTGACGCTGCTTCTTTGCTTCTTCGTTCTTTTGTACTCGATGTCCACGATCAGCCAGGACAAGTGGAAGGCGATCGTGCAGAGCTTCAACCCCAGCGCGATCAAGGAGTCGGAGGCGACCGCCGGCACAGAAGGCCCGCTCGACGACCCGTCCGACGGCTTGGGCCTCGGCGAGCTGGAGCTTGGCCCCGAAGAGGTCGAGGACATCATGGAGGCGCTGTTCCAGTCGCTCTCGGAGCTCACCGAGCAGAGCGAGATGCAGGACGTCATCGAGGTCACGCGGGGCGACGGCTACGTGTTCGTCTCCTTTGCCGACGCGGTGTTCTTTGACGGCGACAGCGCAGTGCTCCGCGCCGACGGACAGGCGATTCTGGATCTGGTCATCGACGCCATCAACCCCGCGGTACCCTACATCGACGAGCTGCGGGTCAT
>CAMVGI010000354.1 GCA_947166955.1 uncultured Clostridia bacterium
CATGTCGGGCAGCTTCGAAAACGTCGGCTGGACGAAACCCGGCGCAGAGTGCCTCTACAACATCTATATCATGGAGGAGCTGCACGGCATCCTCTCCCTCGGCGCGGGCGGTTCGACCAAGATGGTCGGCGGCACGGCGGGTTCGCCCGTCATCCGCCGCGCGTTCAACGCGAAGTACCCCAAGGAATACATCGAGCGTCCGGAAAAGCGGCGCTCGAACCTGAACGAATTTGCAGCGTTTTACGCGGCGCGTTAGCCGCGGAAAGGTCGGTCTATGGCTCAGAGCAAGAAACAATCCTTCTTCGGCGGCGCCGCGGTGCTCGCCGCGGGCATCGCCATCGTCAAGGTCATCGGCGCGGTGTTCGCCATCCCGCTTTTCAACATCCTCGGCGACGCGGGCGCGGCGGACTTCAACAACGCCTACAATATCTATTCCGCGCTGCTCGTGATCTCGACCGCGGGCCTTCCGGTCGCGCTTTCCAAAATGGTCTCGGAGGCAAATACGCTGCGCCGCGAGCATCAGGCGCGCAGCATCTTCCGCGTGAGCTTTTCGGCGTTTCTGACGCTGGGCGCGCTGTCGTTCCTCATCATGTGGTTCGGAAACGAGTGGTGCGCGGGGCTTCTGCACAACCCCAACGCCGCCTACGGCATCCGCGTGCTAGCGCCCGCCGTGGTGTGCGTGGGTTGCCTGTCCGC
This sequence comes from uncultured Clostridia bacterium, assembly GCA_947166955.1. Next base: position 697 of record CAMVGI010000354.1, read on the forward strand.
CTTCCGCGGCTACGCGCAGGGCACGTTCCGCATGACGCCCACCGCCGCCGGGCAGGTCATGGAGGCGCTTTGCAAGCTCTTCATCGGCCTTGCGCTCGCAAAGTACTTCATCGGTATCGGGCGCGGCGAATCCGTCGCCGCCGCGGGGGCGATCGCGGGCGTAACGATCGGCACGGTGCTCGCGCTCGTTTACATGATCGTCGACTATCTGCTCCACCGCGTCCCCCCGCGCACGGACGACGTGCCGGACGCGACCGGCGCGATCCTGCGCCGCCTCATCGCCATCGCCGTACCCATCACGATCTCGACGTCGATGGTGTCCGTCATCACGCTGATCGACACCTCGCTCGTACAGGGACAGCTCCAGAACGCCCTTCACTACACGCTTGACGAAACGCGCAAGCTCTACGGCACTTACAGCGCGGTGATGAAGCTCTACAACCTGCCAGCGTCGCTGATGGTGGCGCTGACCGCGTCCGTCATCCCGACGCTCTCAAGCGCGCTCGCCGCGCGCGACCGCGAACAGAGCGCGCGCGTGATGAACGCTTCCTTCCGCGTCACGGCGCTGCTCGCGTTCCCGATGGGACTGGGTCTCTGGGCGCTTGCCGAGCCGATCACGCGCCTTTGCTATCCCAGATACGACGCGAAACTCGGCGGTGAACTGCTCGCGGTGCTCGGCATCGCGTCGCTGTTCGTGTGCCTGACGCTGATCTCGAACTCCATTTTGCAGGCGCACGGCGCCGTCAAGGTGCCGATTTTGAGCATGCTCATCGGCGGCGTCGTGAAGATCGTGCTCAACTACAACCTTGCCGCCGTGCCGTCCGTCCATATCCACGCCGCGCCCACCGGCACGCTCGTGTGCTTCGTGCTCTCCACGGCGGTGAACCTGTTCTTTGTGTGGCTGCTCGTCCGCGATAAGCCGAACTACTTCGCGCTCTTTACCAAGCCGCTCGCGTCGTCGCTCATCATGGCGGTGTGCGCCAAGTTCTGCTATGCGCTGCTTTCCGCGCGCGCAGCGTCCAACCTCGTGTGCGTCGCCGTGTCGGTCGCGGTCGCGGTGATCGTCTACGCCGCGCTGGTCGTCGGCCTGCGCGTCATCTCCCGCGAGGATCTCATGCTGCTGCCCAAGGGCGAAAAGCTCGCGCGGCTGCTGCATATCAAGTGAGGAAACGCCTATGGTATCCTTTCCCGAAAAACCCGTCTACGGCATGGACGACCTCGTCGCGCTGCTGCGCATCCTGCGCGCGCCGGGCGGCTGCCCGTGGGACCGCGAGCAGACGCACGTCAGCAACCGCCGCAACTTCCTGGAGGAGGCGTACGAGGCGGCGGAGGCGTTCGACCGCGACGACCCGGACATGATGTGCGAGGAGCTGGGCGACATGCTGATGCAGGTGCTCTTCAACATCCACATCGAGGAGGACGCGGGCCGCTTCACGACCGACGACGTGACCGACCATGTCGTGCGCAAACTCATTTTCCGCCACCCGCATGTGTTCAGCAACGTGCAGGTCCAGGGCAGCGACGAGGTGCTCGTCAATTGGGAGAAGCTCAAGCGTGCGGAAAAGGGGCAGAAAACCGCTTCCGACGCGCTTGACGCGGTCGCGCGCTCACTGCCCGCGCTCTGGCGGGCGGACAAGCTGCAAAGCAAAGCGGAAAAGGCGGGCTTTCGCTTCGCCGACGCAGACGGCTCGCTGCGAAAGCTGGAGGAAGAGGTGCGCGAGCTGCGCGAGGCGGTGGAAACCGACGCCAACGTGGAAGAGGAGCTGGGCGACGTGCTGTTCGCCGCGGTGAACGCGGGGCGTTATCGCGGCGTAGATCCCGAGGACGCGCTGAATGCCGCCTGCGAGAAATTCATCCGCCGCTTCCGCTCCGTCGAGGAGGCCGCCGCGGCGCGGGGCAAAGCGACGAACGACCTTTCGAACG
>CAMVGI010000355.1 GCA_947166955.1 uncultured Clostridia bacterium
AAGCGCTCGACGAGGTCATGGGGGATGCGGGGCGGAGCCTTCGCGCTCTCGACGCGCGTGCGGCGCGGCGCATCGAACCGGTCGAGGAAACGGTAGACGATCTGGTCGCGGCGGTGCGCGCCAATCACATCAAGCGGCTGCGGGAAGGAACGTGTACCGTCGGCGCGGGGTTGTCGTTCCTCGATATGCTGGTGAACATCGAGCGCATTTCCGACCAATGTTCCAACATCGGCGTCTATACGCTCGCGCTTACGGACGAATCCGTCCTGAGCGACCGGCACGACTATATCCGGCGGCTCCATCAGGGCGGCGACGCGGAATTTGACCGGAGATACGCCGAAACGCACAAAAAGTACTTCACGGAGCTTGGAAGATAGGAAACCCGCACGTCCGGAAAGAGGGAGGAAAACGGCGTTACGCGCCGCTTTCCCCCTTTTCTTTGCGCGTAAGCTGCGCCGCGAGCAGCAGAAGGAACGGGAGAAATACCATTCCGGCCACGCCCATCGAACAAAAGCCGAGATACATCGCAAGCAGCGAAACGATGGGCGGCAGTCCGGCCTGTTTTCCGAGCAAACGGGGTTCCAGTACGCTGCGTATGGTAAACGCGAGAAGATACAGAAGCAGTAAGGCGATAGACTTAGGAATATTCTGCATCATAATTTCGACGACCGCCCACGGGAGCAAAACGGTTCCGGTTCCGAAAACAGGAAGCGCGTCGACGAGCGTAATGAGAAAAGCGAGAAGCAGAGCATACGGCTGACGGAGAAAGACAAAAAAGACGAGCAAAATCGAAAAAGTTACAAGGGAAAGCGTCAGCTCCGCGCGCAGCCAGCGGGTGAGCGAGGACGTGATCCCGGCGCGAAAACGAAGCAAAAATCGGCGCGATCCGTCGAAAAATGGCAAAGAAAAAAGGCTCCGAAAGTATGGCATGGAGGACGATGTAAAGTAAATTGCCAATACAGAAGTGGCGGAGGCGAGAAAGAACCGAGGGAGAGCGCCCGCAAGCGTGGCGAGCACCGAGGGAAGACGCTGCGCGAGGGCGCCGGTCAAGTCGCCCGCCTCGGCGCTGAATCGGGCGAGCGCGGCGTCGATTTGGACGCGGAACCACGGGGGAAAGTCGACGCTGTAGCGGGATAATCTATCCGAAAAAACCTTTAAGGCAATCGGAACGGAGCCGAGAAGGGCCGGTGCGTGTTCGAGCAGCGCATAGACTTCACCGGTCAGCGTCGTACCGAGAAGGGAAAGCAGTCCGCCGAGAAGGAAAAGCGCAAACAGCGTCAGCACCAGCGACGCAAAGCTCCGCTTCAGGCGGAGCCGCCTACAAAGAAACCGCACCGCTGGCTCCATCATGGCTGCCGCGGCAAGCGCGATGAGAAAGGGCAGCAGCCAAAGCAGAAGGTAGCCCAGCGTCACATAGAGCAGCGCAGCCGCCGCCGTGGCGGCGGCTGCGTAGAGCAGAAAGCGTTTGAGGTGCGTTTCGGACACGGGCGGGACCCCTTTCATTTGGGACTTGCCAAGGCTGCGGCTTTGTGTTATTATTACCGTCATAGAAGAACAAATGACCACGGGGGGAATACAACCATGGCAGTGACCAAGTATTTTCTTGTGGCGGCGGACGTGCTGCCCGAGGTGATCCTGAAGGTCGCGGAGGCAAACCGCATGCTGCGCGCTGGCGAGGCGCGCACGGCGCTTGAGGCCGCGCGCGCCGTGGGGATCAGCCGCAGCGCGTTCTATAAGTATCGCGACGCGGTGCGCCCGTTTACCGAGATGCGCACGGAGCACATCATCACGTTCTATGCGCTGCTCAAGAACAATCCGGGCGTGCTGTCCAACGTCCTTTCTATTTTTGCCGCATCGGGCGCAAATATACTGACGATCAACCAAAGCGTTCCGACCAACGGCTGCGCGGCGGTTACGATCTCGGCGGAGACCAGCGCCATGAGCGAGACGATCGAGCAGCTTATTTCCGAGGTCTCGGCGCTCGGCGGCGTGGTGCGCTTCGAGATACTTGCGGGCTGAACCCTTTTGCACCCTCTCTCATACCATGGATTGGCGGACTGCCCGCGGCAGCGCGCCGATCCATTTTTCTTTGAGAAGGGATTTCCATGAGTCTATTGGTGCAGAAGTTTGGGGGCAGCTCGGTCGCTGACGCCGAAAAGCTGCTGCACGTTGCCCATATCGCAAAAGAGGCGCACGACGCCGGAAACGATGTGATCGTGGTCGTATCGGCGCAGGGGGACGCCACGGATGAACTGCTGAAAAAGGCGGGGGAGTTGTCCGCAAGCCCGCCGCCGCGCGAAACGGACGCGCTGCTTGCCGCCGGAGAGCAGATTTCCGCGGCGCTGACGGCGATGGCGCTCGCATCGCTCGGCGCAGAGGCCGTGTCCCTGAACGCGTGGCAGACGCCGATCCTTACCGACGGGACGCACGGGGACGCGCAGATCGTCGCGATCCCGCGCGACCGTATCGCGGCGGAAACGGCGCGTCGGCGCATCGTGGTCGTGACAGGCTTTCAAGGTGTGGGCGATTCCGGCGATGTGACGACCCTCGGCAGGGGAGGATCTGACTATTCTGCGGTGGCGCTCGCGGCGGCGTTCCACGCGGAGCGCTGCATGAT
>CAMVGI010000356.1 GCA_947166955.1 uncultured Clostridia bacterium
TTCGGCTTCACGGCGCAGCAGACGCTCGACTATCTCCAATCGCTTTATGAAAAGAAGCTCTCGACCTATCCGAGAACAGACAGTCGCTATCTGACTGAGGATATGCACGATACGGCGCAGAGCTTGATCACATGGCTGCGTGACAACACGGCTGTCGGCAAGGGGTATATGGGTAACGCCGATATTGTAAGGATAATGGATAATAAGAAAGTCACTGACCATCATGCGATCATTCCGACAATGGAGATAACAAAAACCGAGCTTTCTGAGCTGCCTAAGGGAGAACGCTGTGTGCTGGAGCTGATCGCGGCGCGGCTGTTATGCGCTACCGCCCAACCATACAACTATGAGGCAACGACGGTCAAGTTCGACTGTGCCGGCCATATCTTTACCGCCAAAGGCAAAACCGTTCTTCAATCAGGATGGAAGGAAATTGAGCGATTATTTCTGTTACAGATGAAGAAGAAACCGTCCGCGGATGAAGCTGAATTGCCGAAGCTGTCCGAAGGACAGGTCCTTGATCATGCCGCGGCAAGCGTCCGCGAGGGTAAGACAGCGCCACCGAAGCATTATACCGAGGATTCGTTGCTTTCCGCTATGGAGACGGCGGGAGCGGATGAAACGCCCGACGACGCGGAACGCAAGGGTTTGGGTACGCCGGCAACCAGAGCGGCGATCCTTGAAAAGCTCGTTAGTACCAGATTTGTCGAGCGCAGAAAAAAGCTGCTGATCCCGACACAGACAGGAATAAACCTGATCAAAATACTGCCGGATAACATCAAGTCGCCGCTTCTTACAGCGGAGTGGGAGTCCAAGCTAAAGCAGATCGAGCGCGGCGAGCTGAGCGCTGAGGGCTTTATGAACGGTATTACCGATATGATCACCGGCTTGGTGCAGGCGCACGATAAGCCCGATAAGGAATACCTGTCTCTGTTTCCTAAGGAAGATAACGAGGGCGGGATCATCGGCGTGTGTCCTCGCTGCGGATCTGACGTTGTTGCAAAAAACAAGGGCTTTTTCTGCGATAACCGCAGTTGCACCTTTGCTTTGTGGAAAGATAACTACTTTTTCAGATCAAAGCACAAGAAGCTCACAAAGAGTATTGCGACCGCTCTGCTCTCCGACGGGCGTGCTTTTGTTGAGGGGCTTTACAGCGAGAAGAAGAACAAGAACTATGACGCCTTTGTCGTTCTCGATGATACCGGAGGAAAATACGTCAATTTCAAGATAGAGTTTCCGCAGCGGAAGAACCATAAGAAAGGGAACCGTAAGTGAGCGCCTCAACTTGTTTTGAATACGGCGGATACCACTTTTTTCCGCTGCGAAGATTCAACAAAGGAGAGGGCGATTTCTTTGCCCTCTCCAAACGTCTTGAAAGAGATTTCTCATTAGGGTTATTCGATTATAAGGATCGGCAGAAGTATCCATATTCTTATGATGAATTCTATAAAGACGCCACTAATCCAAATTACGACATTTTTTGCTGTGTTGAAAACGGTAAAATCTATGTACCGGCGACACATGAGCTGTTTATCTATCACAATCCGAATGATTATCATAAGCGCGAACAAAAGATCATCAAGAACCGTCTGCTGATTGATACGAAGAATCAGTATTTTGACTTGAAGGAGATTGATAACCGCCGCTTCATGTATAATCCCAAAACCGCCATATTCGTTCTTGGTGCGCAGCTTCCTCCGTCAAGGAAGATACGCGGCAGCCATGCCGAGGATCTGTCTAACGCCGGTATATACAGCGGATATGATGACTATGTGCGTGGTTGGACTGGCGTCGGCAAGGACTTTCCTCACGGAGTTATCCATTTTGCTCCGAATGTAGACGACAGGAATACAGAGCTGTATAACCGAGCTTTCGATACGCTTGAAATGTTTGCACAGAACGGCGCTGAGGCAGCGACGATTATCCGTGCTCTCGGGAAACGCTGGGAACAGCCTTTATTTTCGATCCTTTCTGATATGGAGCACAAGCCGTCTATCCATGAACAGCTAAAACAAAAGCCGGAGCAGAAAAGCGTCCGGCATGAACAATCGACAAAGAAAAAGGAGGCTGAATTATGAGTATTACCCATATTGAAACGGATCAGTTGCGGGAAATGTCCGATAAAGAAGGACTGATCATTCAGGGCTGCGGCGGTCCGCTGCAGGAATGGGTTGACGGGATCAACGATATGCTGACAGAAAGCGGCATACTCAAAAACGGCAGTCGTTTTGAAAACGTCTATTCTTTTGAACATGAAAACGTGACCTGTTTGCTGTTTCCGTTTGAGGACGTCGATCTGCACATGGGGAAGCTCGCCATGTGGCGATTGCAGACACATAAAGAGTTTTACGGTACATGGCTCTCTGACTATGTGCCGAACCGATTGGGCGATTTTATTGACGAATCACAGTACGCGACCGACAAGCCCGACTGTGCGCTGATCGGCGAGGACGGCAATATCTTCAATCTGATCGGTATCGCTTCACATACGCTCAAACGCTGCGGACTTACAGATCAGGCAAAAGAAATGTCCTCTCGTGTCATGTTGAGCGGCAGCTACAGTGAGGCGCTGGGAATCATTGGCGAGTATGTCAACATTACCGACGCTGAGCAT
>CAMVGI010000357.1 GCA_947166955.1 uncultured Clostridia bacterium
GAGGTCATCACGCTCGTGAAGGACACCTCGCTCGCGTCCGTCATCGCCGTGGTGGAGATGTTCACGCTCGCGAGCCGCATCGCCGTCGCGCCGCATTCCCCGGGCATGGTGACCTTCGCGGTCGCCGCGGTGTTTTACTACGTGTTCAACTACGTGGTGGCGTTCGGCATGGAGCGCTGCGAAAAAGCGCTTGGTTATTATCAGTAACGCAGGCGTTACCGATAATAACCCGTCATGGATGCCATTTCGCTCGCCGCTCGCGCGGCAACCGCGAAATATGGCGACGATTCTTCGCGTGCGAAGAATCGTGCGGGAACCTTTTCCAATACACGGAGGAATAAAATGAGCGTATTGAGCATCGAACACGCGCGCAAGAGCTTCGCGGAGCTCGGCGTTTTGAAGGACATCTCCCTCACGGTGGAAAACGGCGAGGTCGTGTCGATCATCGGGCCGTCCGGCTCGGGAAAATCGACGCTGCTGCGCTGCGCGACCTTCCTCGAAACGCTCGACGGGGGCGAGATCGCCTACATGGGCGAGCGCGCCGCGTGGACGGGCGCGGACGGGAAGACCGTTTACGCGAAAGACTTGAACCACTTCCGCGCCGATTTCGGGCTGGTGTTCCAGCAGTTCAACCTGTTTCCGCACCGAAGCGTGCTGCAAAACGTCACGGACGCGCCGGCGCGCGTGCAGAAGCGCCCGCGCGCGGAGGCCGAAGCGGAGGCGCGCGAGCTTTTGGCGAAGCTTGGGCTTGCGGACAAGGCGGACGCCTATCCCTGCCAGCTCTCCGGCGGGCAGCAGCAGCGCGTCAGTATCGCGCGGGCGCTTGCGATGAAGCCGGAACTCCTGTTTTTCGACGAGCCGACCAGCGCGCTCGACCCGGAGCTGACGGGCGAGGTGCTGCGCGTCATCCGCCGCCTCGCGGAGGAGAAGATGACCATGGTGATCGTGACGCACGAGATGGAGTTCGCGCGCGCTGTGAGCGACCGCGTCATTTTCATGGACGGCGGCGTCATCGTCGAGCAGGGCAGCCCCGAGGAGGTGCTCGCGCATCCGACGCAGGAGCGCACCAGACAGTTTTTGAGCAGTTATCGCACCTGAAACGCGTATCACGGGAGGCGGCGGAGGCCGCCTCCTTTTTTGTTACCGAATCGTTTCTTGCAATATACGGTGGGGGGCGGTACAATAGAACCACCAGATAAGGGAGGAACACCCATGAAACGAACCGTTACCGCGCTGCTTGCGCTTTGTATGCTGTTGTGCATGCTGCTTGCGGGCTGCGCGAAGAAGACCGACGCGCCCGTCGCGCCCGCGACGCCGCCCGAACCCGTGCCGCCGCCGTCCGCGCCCGCGCCGCAGGCGCCGAAGGACGACGGCGCGAAGATCTACGCCGTGGACGGGCTGGAAGTTCCCGTTCCCGCGGAATACGCCGACCTGATCGTGGCCGATACGGAACTGGAGGCGTGGGACAAGCATTGGGAACCGCTCATTTCGTTCGCGGAGAAGGAGTCCGTCGAGCAGGGGAAGCGCGCGCATCCCGACGAGGATTGGGGCGACGGGGCGCTTTGCACGCTCGTGCGGCTCGACCGCATCGGCTTTGAGAAGTGGATCTCCGAGGACGGGACCGGCACCGACCTGTTTGCGCGCGACGACGCGGACAACTACTATCTCGTGGCGCACCCGACCGACGTGCGCTTGTTCCGCGAGAGCGGCGAGTACGACGACGAGACGATCAAGGCGTGGACCGCGCTCAACGAGTGGGCGGGCACGCTGCCGGAGGCCGTGATCGCGCGCAACGGTTTGACCGCCTATGACGCGGGCGATCTGTTCGGCGCGGATTACACCTATGCCGGCGAGCATGTCGAGCTTGCCTGCCGCTTTCCGGGCGAGGCGATGGATTGCGCCATCCTCTCGCTCTCCCAGCCGGTGAAGCAGGGCGAGGAGGGCGTGTGGTGCGTCGAGCGCGTGCGCTTTGTCTATAGCGCGTACGATTGGACGGATACGCAGCTCGTCTTTCCTGCGGCGCTCGGCGTCGACCGCACCGCCGCCGACTACTACGCGCAGCTGCAAAAGGCGTGCGACGCCGGCGAGCATCCGGAACTGCTTACGCCGCGCGGCGCGGCGCTCGATTACGCAAGACGCGTCGCGTGGATCTTCGGCGAGGACGTGTCCGCGTCGGATTTCGAACTTGTCGAGGCGGTCGGCTGAGAATTGAACGAATGGAAAAACGCGCCCGCATTTGCGGGCGCGTTTTTGTGTCCTTTTCCGTCTTGCGCTTTTGCGGGAAATCGGTCATAATAAAGGTGAATTTGATACGAGGAGGGGATTCCCATGCAGCAGCTCATTGACCGTATCCGCAAGGAGGGCAAGGTTTTGCCCGGCGACATCATCAAGGTGGATGGGTTTTTGAACCACCGCGTCGACACCGCGCTCATGTCCCAGCTTGCGGACGAATTTGCAAAGTATTTCCCCATCGACAAGATTACCATGGTCCTTACCGCGGAGGCAAGCGGCATCGCGCTGGCCACGGTCTGCGCCCAAAAATACGGTGTTCCCCTGCTGTTCGCGACGAAGGCGAAGAGCGACAACATCGAGGGCGGAGTGTACCAGAGCG
>CAMVGI010000358.1 GCA_947166955.1 uncultured Clostridia bacterium
GGTTATATTACTCCTCTGCAGCGGGCTCGTTCTCGTCCGCGGGCGCGGGGGTCAGGATCGCGCGGATGCTCAGGGAAATCTTCTGCTTCTCCTCGTCGACCGCGGTGATCTTCGCGTCGACCGTTTGGCCCTCGGAAAGCACGTCGCCGGGCTTCTCGATGCGGCGGTCAGCGATCTGCGAGATGTGGATCAGGCCGTCGACGCCGGGCACGACCTCGGCAAACGCGCCGAAGGTCATCAGCTTCACAACGCGAACGTTCACCACGTCGCCGACCTTGTAGGTCTTCATGAAGACGTCCCAGGGATTCTGGGTGCGGTCCTTGACGCCAAGGGAGATCTTGCGCTTCTCCGCGTCGAAGGAGATCACGTACACGTCGAGCTGGTCGCCGACCTTCACGACCTCGGAGGGGTGCTTGATACGGCTCCAGGAAAGCTCGGAGATGTGGACCATGCCGTCCACGCCGCCGATGTCGACGAACACGCCGTAGCTGGTCATGGACTTGACCGTGCCGCTGTAGTGCTTGCCGACCTCGATGTTCTCCCAAACTTCCTTCTGCGCGGCCTCGCGGACCTCGCTCTGGACGCTGCGGATGGAACCGACCACACGGCGGCGGGCACGGTTGACCTCCGTGATGCGCAGCTTGACGGTCTGCTTGACCATGGAGGTGAGATCCGCGTCGCGGGGCTGGCCGCTCTGGGAAGCGGGCACGAACACGCGCACGCCCTTCACGGAAACGACAATGCCCCCCTTGTTGACCTCGGACACGATGCCCTCAAGCACGGTCTTGTCCTCGACGGCCTTCTCGATGTCTTCCCAGACCTTGACTGCGTCAAGGCGCTTCTTGGAAAGCGTCGCATAACCCTCCACGTCGTTGACGCGGACGATGTAGGTCTCGATCTCGTCGCCGACCTTGACGATGTCCTCCGCCTTCGCGTTGGGATCGGCGCTGAGCTCGGAAAGCGGAATGTAACCCGCCTGCTTGCAGCCGAGGTCGACCTGGATCTCCGTGGCTCCGATCGCCGTGACGATGCCGGTAACCTTATCTCCTGTATTGAGAGTCTTGAAAGACTTTTCCAGCATCTCCTCGAAGGACTCGCCCTCGGCCGCCTTGGTTTCGTTCTTGATTTCTTCCGTCATGGTTGCATATACCTCCTTAATGATGCTCGCAGGCGTTGAAGCGCCGGCGGTAAGTCCCGCAGCCATGCAACCAATAAAGACGTCCGGCGAGAGCTCGTCCGCCGTCTCGATGGAAACGACGCGCGGGCAAGCCTCTTTGCAAATCTCTGTCAAATGTCTCGTGTTAGCGCTTTTGCGGTCTCCGACCACCACCATAACGTCCACCTGCGCGGCAATTTCCGCCGCCTCGGCCTGACGTTTCTGCGTAGCTCCGCATATTGTATCATAAACTTTTAGATTTGTACACTCTTTTTTTAGAAAATTTAAGCACTTTTCCCAAATCGAACGGATACAGGTCGTCTGCGCCACGACCGTAACGGGCGTATCCGGGGCAAAACCGCCGTCCTTCCACCATGCCGCCAGCGCCACAGGAGAATCGCAGGCGGCCGCGCCGCTGCAATAGCTCGCGACGGCGACGACCTCGGGATGCTGCGCTTCTCCAATGATGACGACCCGCCGTCCTTCCCGCTCTGCTTCGGATACAAGCTGCTGGGCGCGGCGGACATTGGGACAGGTCGCATCCGCGATTTCCGCGCCGTTTGCACGCAGCGCCTCCAATACCTCGCGGCGCTCGCCGTGCGAGCGGATCAGCACCGTTTCCCCCGCTTCCGCCTCCTCCGGCGAAGCGATACGCCGCATGCCCTGCTCGGCAAGCGCCGCGATCACGTGGTCGTTGTGGATGACGCTGCCGAGCATCGCGCCGCCCTTTTCCCGCGCGATCTCTCCGGCAAGCGCCACCGCGCGCTCCACGCCGTAGCAAAAGCCCGCGGACTTGGCAAGGATCACCTTCATGCCGTTTTCTTCTCCCATTCCCTGCCGAGCGCATAGGCGCGGCGCACGATCTCGTCGGCGTACTGCTGGTATTCCTCCGCGGTGCCGCGGCGCGTTTCGCTCTCGGGTTCATACGGCTCGCCGAAAACGACGTGCGTCATGCGGAACAGCTTATGCCGCTTGCCGACGTACACCGGCACGAGCGGCGCGCCTGTGCGCATGGCGATCATCACGACGCCGCGATGCGCGCGTACCGCGCCCTCGTGTTCCACGCGCGTTCCCTCCGGAAACACCAATAGATGCGCGCCTTCCCGGATGGTTTGGATCGAGGTCTTGATCGCGGAAAGGTCGCCGTTGCCCCTGTCGACGGGAAAAGCGCCGAGCTTTCGGATCAGCCAGCCGACAAACGGAACGCTCATCAGCTCTTTTTTCGCCATGATCCGAACTTTTACCTGCCGAGGAAGCGCCATACAAATCAGAAAAGGGTCCATCGCATGGGCATGATTCGCGCACAGGACGACGGGACGGTCTTTGGGAACGTTTTCAAGCCCGTGCACTTTAAACGGAAACAGCAGCCAAAGGATCGGCGTTGCCAATAGATGAAAAACTCTGTAAAAACGTGTCATACGCCGACCTTCTCCCGAATGGTT
>CAMVGI010000359.1 GCA_947166955.1 uncultured Clostridia bacterium
GACGCGCCCGCGTACGGCGGCGTGCATTCGCTGGACGAGTTGGAGGGATATGCGCCGTACGAGGCGTATCAGTCCGTGGAGAAGCTGGACGACGAGCATTCGGTCTTCACGTTCAACTACTATCCGGGCAAGCAGTGGACGTATACGATCGAATACTGCCTGACGGTCGGCGGCGTGGACGTGGTCTTCAAGCGCGAGAGCGGCATGACGCCCAAGGCGAATTACACCGTGAATCCGCCGGAGCAGGCTGGGTATACGAAGCTTGGCAGCAACAAGCCCATCGAACTGACGGAGAAGTCGCCGGCGGGAGCGTTCCGCTACTCGCTCGCGTCCGGAACCGTTCAGCCCGCGACCGGTACGCTGACGTGGGTTCTCTCCGCCGAACGTCCGACGCTGCTGACCATTGGCACGGAGGACGGGAAGCTGAACTGTCTCAACGAAGACCTTACGATCGAAACGACCGTCACGCTGGTCGACGCACTCGGCGCGGCGACGATCGTCGAGAGCGACGCATCCGGAAGTGCCCCGAAGACGCCCGCGCCCGGCGAATACACCCTGCACGTCGATATTGCGCTCAAGCGGGGAAGCGACGTGGTCGGTACGATCTACTCCGGCAACGGCGCGACGGTCAAGGTCACGGAATGACGCCAAAGGGGAGGAACGCATGACGCGTCAGATCAAACGAAAACTGAACAATGACGCGGGAATGACGGTCTTGCTTGCGCTTTTCGGCTTTTTGATCGCGGCGATGGCGAGCTTCACCATCGTGACGGTTTCGCTGAGCAACGCGAACCGGCTTGGATCGCAGCAGCGCGAGCAGAGAGACTATCTCGCGCTCAATTCGGCGGCGGCGCTGCTGCGCGACAGTCTCGCGGGGAAGAGCGTGACGATCGAAGAAACGACTTACAGGAACGGAATGACGACGACGACCTACAGCGGCGACAGCCCGCTTTCGGAGGCACTCGTGAAGTCGATGTATCTGAGCGGCGAGTGCGAGCTCGGCACGCTTTCGATCGGCGCCGGACCGGAACTGAAGGACGCGAGGGTGACACTGGACTATAGCGGAGGCGGAACGCTCAGCATGAGCCTGCGGCTCGCAGACGCGGAGGAGGGAGCAACCTCACCCGTAACGATCTCGTTTACCGGTCTGCACCCCGTTCTCGTCCGGGATGAGACCTACTACGATACGGACGAGAAGGGAAAACGGCATTTTCAATACCACGTTCGCGAGCAGAAGGTGACGTTCGCGACGGAGAATTTCGGCGCGTCGAACGGCTGACGGAAGGAGGCGGGGCGGATGCTTTGCGAAAGCGTGAAAAAATGGAAAAGCAAGCGCGGCGAGAGCATCGCCGAGGCCCTCGTCGCCATGCTGGTGATCGTGCTGGCGGGAATGATGCTCGCGGGGGCGATCGTTGCCTCCGCGCACCTGAACAATTCATCGGAGAAGGTCGCGACCTTCCCGCAGTATGCGGGGACTCCGGTCGGGAGCGGCCGAAAGGCGTCGGTTTCGGGCAGCCTTGCGGGCAGCGTTACCGTCAACGCGGATATTCCGGTCACGGTGTATCAGGACAAGGGGGAGATGTACTATTATGTGTATGGATAGACCTGTCCTGAAAAGGCGCGTGCGGCGAAAGCTCCGCTCGCGCAAGGGCTTTACCCTTGCCGAGATGCTCGTCGTGGTGCTTTTGGCGCTGCTCGTAAGCGGCATCGTCGCCTCGACCGTCCAGCTCGCGGCAAAGCACTTCCGCGCGCGCACGCAGGAGGCGGACGCACAGCTTCTGTGCTCGACGCTGTCGCTTTTTGTGCAGAACGAGCTGACCTACGCCGGCGCGATCGAAACGGACGAAAACAATGAACTGCTCAGCTTTACCGACCATGTGCAGGGCTTCGGTACGGACTGCTCGTTCGTTTCCGCGGACGGAAACGGGGGAGAAGTTCCGGAGGGCCGCCTGGCGATCAAGTATAACGGCGGCGACTATTTCGAGGCTGCGAGCGCGGGTTCTTATACGGGACACAAGGCGCTGCGCGAGAGGCATGAGATCACCTACGAGAACGGTCAGGCAAACGTGACGATCGAGATACTCGATGAAAACAGGCATCCGATCACGGCAAACTCGTTCGCCGTCCGGCCTCTTGCGCCGTAGCGGCCGCTGCGGAGAACGCAGGGAAACGCATCTTGTTACGGAGGAAACGGTATGAGTCCGGAAAAGCCCGCGGAGAGAGCGCCGTCGGCGGCAACGTTCGTCGAACTGATGCTCAAACCGTTTGACGAGCTGACGGAAGTGAATATGGAGGACGAGAGCTTTCGCGTGCTTAAGCACGTCGAGGGCAAATACGCCATTCCCGCGATCGAATGCGGCTTTCGGGACATGTTTCACTACTGCGCGGGCTATATGGTGCATCCCGACGACCAGGAAAAGTACCTGCGCGAGTGCGATCCGGACCGTTTGTGTGAACAGATGGAAAGGAAAGACAGCTGCGGCGTGCTGCGCAGCCGATTCCGCTACCGACTGCTGGACGGGTGCTTTCGCTGGGTGGAGCAGGTCGCGGTCGGCGGCGCATGCTGCGGGGTGCCGGAACAGCGGCTCTAT
>CAMVGI010000360.1 GCA_947166955.1 uncultured Clostridia bacterium
CGATGGTGGAGATGCCCTGAAATTCTTGGTCGATGATGTTGCCGCGGAACATGTCGCCCGCGATGCAGTAGAGCGTGTTGGGTTCCTCCTGACGGACCTTGTTCACATAGCCGGAGAGCAGCGATACGCCGCCGACGAGTTTTTCGTCGACCTCCTCGGCGAGAAAGTCGCCGTGCATGTCGTTCGAGTGCAGCAGGGTAAGACGCTTCGTGCTCATAACAGTTCCTCCGTCTGCCGATTCGTTTTCTATGCCACATTAAGAATACCAAACGTGCGGGGGCCTGTCAACAAGAGCGGAGAAATCTTGCGGAGACAGCCGCCCGCGGCGCGCATTCTATGCTTGATAACGCGGGGAAGCTGTGCTATATTGAAGCTGGATTTCCGCGTGAGAACGGGGGAGGCTCGTCAAGATCATGAAAAAGAACGCATTTCGGCCCATGACGCGCTTTTCGGTCCTGCTTTTTACGCTGCTGGCGATGGCCCTCGCCGGCGCAGCGGCGGAACACGGCGGCGGCGGATATGCCGCGACGGGGCAGATCGAGGGCGTCGGCTACGCGGCGGTGCTCTACAACGCGGAAAACGGCCTGCCGACCTCGGACGCCAACACGCTCCTTCCCGCAAGCGACGGATACATCTGGATCGGCGGTTACAGCGGCATTTTCCGCTACGACGGCGTTACGTTCGAGCGTCAGGACGCCTCCGGCGGACTGACCAACGGCAAGGCGATCTTTGAGGACAGCCGCGGCCGCCTCTGGTTCGGGACGAACGACAACGGCGTGGTCATGCTCGACGGCGGCGAGAGCACGCGCTATACCTACAAGGAAGGGCTTCCGTCGTCCTCCATCCGCGGCTTTGCCGAGGGGGCGGACGGCACGATCTATATCGGTTCGACCAACGGCGTGTGCTATGTGGACGGGGATATGGCGCTCCATGCACTCAACGCGCCCGAGCTGGACAACGAGTACATTATCCGCATGGTCTCCGGACCGGACGGCGCGGTGTACGGCAGCACGAGAAACGGCGACGCGTTCCGCATCGAGGAACGGCGGGTCGTCGCGTTTTGCAGCGGCGAGAGCCTCGGCGTCGGACGCATTTCGACCGTTTATGCCGACCCGAACGCGCCGGGCATGGTCTATTTCGGAACGGATGCGAGCAAGCTCCTCTACGGGCGCTTTGAGGGGGCGTTTTCCCTTCAGCGGGAGATCGACGTGCGTCCGGCGAGCGACGTAAATTGGATCGAATACGCCTGCGGACGCATCTGGCTCGTCGCCGGCGGCATTACGGGCTACCTCAACGAGAACGGGACGTTCCGCGTGCTGGAGAACATCCCCATCAACAGCGGCATCGAATCCGTCGCGGAGGATTATCAGGGGAATCTGTGGTTCACGTCGTCCCGTCAGGGCGTGATGAAGCTCGTGACGAACAACTTCCAGAATCTGACGGAGCTTGCGGGCTTCGAAAACGAGGTCGTGAACGCGACGTGCCTCTCCCGCGGCATCCTCTACATCGGAACGGACAAGGGGCTGCAGATCATGAACGGGATGCACATGCCCGTTGTAAACGAGCTTACCTACCGGCTTGCCGATACGCGCATCCGCTGCATCAAGGAGGACCTCGACGGCAATCTCTGGATCGCCACCTATACCAACGGCTTCGGGCTTGTCTGCTACACGCGCAACGGCGAGATCCGGAGCTATACCGAGGCGGACGGCCTTTTGAGCAACGGCGCGCGCTGCGTGACGATCGCGCGGGACGGCTCCGTGCTTGCGGGGACGAACGGCGGGCTGAACGTATTGAAAGACGGCGTCATCGTCCGCTCGGTCGGAGAAGAACAGGGCGTCAGCAACACGGTGTTTTTGACCGTGGAGGAGGGCGCGGACGGCAGGATCTACGCCGGCTCCGACGGCGACGGCATCTATGTGATCGACGGCGAGAGGATCGAACGCCTCGGCCGCGACGACGGATTGACCAGCGACGTGATCCTGCGCATCAAGCGCGACGATGCGCGCGGCGTCTTGTGGATCATCACCTCGAACTCCATCGAGTATCTCAAAGACGGCGCGATCACGCCGGTCAAAAACTTCCCGTACAACAACAACTACGATTTGTACTTCGACGAAAACGGCAACCTGTGGATCCTCTCGTCCTACGGCGTCTACTGCGCCAAGGCGCAGGATATGATCGACAACGGCAGCTTCGACTACAAGTTCTACAACCACGCGAACGGCCTGCCGAGTGTTCCGACGGGGAACTCCTTCAGCGAGCTGGACGACGCGGGCAACCTCTATATCGCCGGACGCGACGGCGTCAGCAAGGTCAACATCAACAACTATTTCGACCAGACCGGAACGATCAAGATGGGCGTCAAGGCCATCTACTGCGACGGCGCCGCGCTCAGGCCGAACGCGGAGGGCGCGTATGTGATCCCCGCCGCCGCGGGCCGTATCCAGATCAGCGCCGCGGTGCTGGACTACACGATGTCGAACCCCACCGTCCGCATGTATCTGGAGGGCGGAAAGGACGAGGGCGTCACGGATGCGCAGAGCAACCTGACCGCGCTCGAGTTC
>CAMVGI010000361.1 GCA_947166955.1 uncultured Clostridia bacterium
TATACCCGGCGCGTCGCTGATATTAACAAACTGGAAAAACAATACGAAAGCCTGAGCGATGAAGCGCTGGCTGCAAAAACACCGGAATTCAAGCGGCGCCTCGCAAATGGCGAGACACTCGACCAAATCCTTCCCGAAGCCTTCGCCGGTTATGTGCTGCCCTATGTGCGCAAAAGGCTTGCCCAAGCGGACGGCGAGTACACGGTGCTCGGCGCCATGTGGGACGGCCTTGCCTGCGGCGCGGCAGTCGTCGAATGGGACGAGATCGGCGGTACGCTGCGCAATCTCTTTGTTGATCCCAAGGCGCGCGGCAACGGCATTGCCGGACATTTGACGGATCTGCTGCTGGAGGAGGGCGCGCGGCGCGAGAAAGAGGTCCTATACGTCAATTATATATTGAAAGGGGACGAGTTGGCCGCCATGGACGCCATCGTCGCGCACAGGGACGGCCTTATGGAAAACAGCGCTCCCGTGTGCGGAATGGCGAGCGACGATTTTCTCACCTCCCCCCTGCTCGGTCCGGCGCTGCACCCGGGCTGGGAGCGTGGCAAGTCGATCGCGCTTTTCTCCGAACTGACGCAGCAGCAGCTCGACGCGCTGAACGCGGCGGAGGATCTGCCGGAATTTCTGCGTCCCGCGGCGCTGGGCGACCGGATCGATCCCGCGCTTTCCGCCGCGTGGCTCGCGGACGGCACGCCCGTCGCGTTCGTCTCCGGTTTTCAGAGCGGGGAGCGTATGTTTTGCCAAAGCTCCATTTGGCGCGGGGCAAACGCGCCGGAGGGCAGCTTCCGCGCGCTGATCTGCACGCAGGTCAACCAATGCTGGTATCGCAGCGGCGGCAGCTTCGTCTTTTTCATCTCCCCCATCAACCCCCGTTCCGCCGCGATGGCGGAGTGGTTCACCGGTGGCAATTACGAACCCTACAGCCAGCGCGACGCGCTGATCCCCATCGCCGGGTGGGAATAAGGGAGGTCAGGCCATGAATTACGCCTACGCCAACCGCAAGCGCGGAGAAAACGCCGCGCCGAAAAAGGAAAGCGCCGCGCAGCAGCCGTCGATGGACGCGCTGCGCGCGGGGCTTGCGAAGCCCACGCAGGAGCAGCTGGGGCGTCGCGTCGATCTGCCCGACGCCATGCGCGCGAAGATGGAAAACGCGTTCGGCGCGGACCTGTCGGCGGTCAAGCTCTATGAGAGCGAGGCGGTCGCCGACGCGGGCGCGAACGCCGTCGCGCAGGGCAGCAACATCGCCTTCGCGCCCGGAATGCTCGACTTCACGAGCTACGGCGGGCAGGCGCTGCTCGGTCACGAAATTTCCCACGTCGTCTCGCAGCAGCGCGGCGAGGTCACGGGCAGCGGTTTCTTAAACGACCGCGCGTTGGAGGCGCGCGCCGACCACGAGGGCGCGATGGCGGCGGCGGGACAGCAGGTCGCCGCGCCGGCCGCCGCGATGTCCTCCGTTACCGCCGCACCCGCCGCGGGGCCGATGCAGGCGGACAAGAAGGCGAACAAGATCGCCAAGCACCAGCAGCGGCAGGCAGACGCCTATGACCAGATGATCGCCGCACGCGCGGCGGGCAAGGACTATTCCTCCTACGAAAAGACTTTCAACAGCGCCAAGAAATGGGAAGCTTACTGGGCGGGCGGCAAGGAAAATACGATGTTCAACCCCCTGCTTGCCGGCAATGCGCAGCTTGATCGCGCCAAAAGCAGGAACACCGGCAAGGACGGGAAGCTCAACGAAGATAGGTATTTCCGCGAAATGCACCAGATCATGCTCGGAATGGGCGACGACCGCCTCAAGAGCGATGAAGAAGCAGGCTTCCGGAGCCGGATGGTGGACGAGTATTCCGGATACCGCGGACGTCAGATTGCAAGCGGGGACGGCGGCAACGCCTTTATCCCGAACAAAAAGATAGGCGAATCGAATATGCTTGCCGATCTGTACGGGCGCATGATGGGCCGCAGGGCTATCGAAGGCGCGCTGAACGACGACAACGAAGGCGGCGCCAAGGGCGTGCGGAACATCGCGGCTCTGGCGGACAGCAGCGGCGTTTCGGATCTGATGGCGCGGCAGCTCACCGGCGCGTACGGCAAAGACGTCTCCAAGGAAAACGAAGGCCGTGAGATGAAGAACTTCTGGAACTACGTCGTCACGTACGGGGGCGGTCCTTTCGTAAACCAAAACGCCAGCAGTACGATGCGCGCGTTCAACGAGCTGGACTCCGGCGAGGCATACGGCGTCTATCCAGAGGCGCTTTCGCAGGACGAAGGCGCAAGTTACGGAACGGACGACACGCTTCTCGCGTTTCAGCAGCACTTGAGCGACAGCGGACGCTTGAAGCGGCGGCGTCATTGATATGCAGCAGTCACCAAGGAGGTAACATTATGAGCTACACTTACGCAAACCGCAAGCGCGGAGAAGACACCGCGCCGAAGAAGGAAAGCGCCGCACAGCAGCCGTCGATGGACGCGCTGCGCGCGGGGCTTGCAAAACCCACGCAGGAGCAGATGGGGCGTCGCGTCGATCTGCCCGACGCCATGCGCGCGAAGATGGAAAACGCGTT
>CAMVGI010000362.1 GCA_947166955.1 uncultured Clostridia bacterium
CTCACGTGGATTCAGCGGCGGGGCGAGAAGCGCCTGGCTGCCTACGGAGGAGGCGCGAGAGCATGATGCTGGAAATCCGGGATGTCCGGAAAAAGTTTGACGGAATGACCGTGCTGGACGGCATCAGCATGGACGTGGAGAAGGGGGACGTGGCGGCCATTCTCGGCCCCAGAGGTTCCGGGAAGACCACTTTCGTCAAGCTGCTGACGGGCGAGATCTTGCCGACCAGCGGGCGTGTGATCGTCAACGGCTTCAGCCTGACGAAGATCTCCGACCGGCAGATCCCGCTGCTGTGCCGCTCCATCGGCGTTATTTTTCAGGATTTCCGCCTCATTGAGAAGAAGACGGTCTACGAAAACCTGAGCTTCGCGATGCGCGCCGTCGGCGCCGCGCCGCGCACCATCCGCACGCGCATTCCGTACGTGCTCAAGCTGGTGGGGCTGGAGGAGAAGGCGGACCAATATCCGCACGAGCTTTCCGGCGGCGAGCAGCAGCGCGTGGCGATCGCGCGCGCGCTCGTCAACAACCCCGTAACGATCATTGCCGACGAGCCGACGGGCAACCTCGACCCCGCGCGTTCGCTGGAGATCATGCGGCTTTTGAACCGCATCAACGAGCTGGGAACGACGGTCGTCATCGTGACCCACGAGCGCGACCTCGTCAACCGCTTCCACAAGCGCGTGGTGCTGCTTGAGGACGGCAAGATCACGGGCGACGGCATCGGCTACGACGCGAGGTGAGAGCGATGAGACACGAATTTGGCTATTTCATCCGCGAGGGCGTCGGCAACCTCTTCAGCCACGGGTTCATGTCCTTTGCCGCCATCGGCATCACGGTGGCGTGCCTCGTCATCATGGGGACGTTTTCGCTCGTCGCGTACAACGCGGAGATCCTGCTCGAAACGCTGGAGAGCGAATACGAAATCCTCGCGTTCGTCGACGAGAACTTCAACGACGCGCAGACCAAAAAGGTCGGGGAAGAGCTTTTGGAGCTGCCCAACGTCAAAAAAGTCGAGTTCATCACGCGCGAGGAGGCCATGAAGACTTGCGGAGCCTCGACGAATATATGCGCCGCAACATCCTGCCCGAGATGTTCCGCGACCGCTATGCGGTCTATGTGGAGGATCTCAACGAGGTGCGAAAGACCGCGAAGGCGGTCGAGACCGTCAAGGGCATCGGCGTGGGGAACGTCCGCGTGGACGAGGATATCGCGGGCGGCTTCATCCTCGTGCGAAACGTCGCGGGCGCGGTGAGCCTTGCGCTGATCGCGATACTGTTGGTCGTTTCGATCTTCATTATCTCCAACACCATCCGCCTCACGACCTTTGACCGACGCGAGGAGATCGGCATTATGAAGATGGTCGGCGCGACGAACGCGTTTATCCGCTGGCCCTTCGTCTACGAGGGCTTCGTGCTGGGCGCGCTGAGCGCCATCATCGCGTTTTTGCTCCAATGGCTGGTCTACGCGACGGTCGCGAAGAGCATTTCGGCGGCGGATACGCTGCAGTTTTTGAAGACCGTGCCGTTTTCACAGATTTGGAAGCCTGTGGCGCTGAGCTTCGGCGCGGCGGGCATCCTCGTCGGCGTCGGCGGCAGCCTGACGGCGATCCGCAGGTTCCTGCAGGTCTGACGCGGGGCGCCGCGCATCGGTGAGATCACAAGGAGGCGAACGCCTGTGAACAAGAAAAAGCTTCTGCGCGCGGCGGTCGCCGCTTTGTGCCTGACCGCCCTGCTGTGCGTCGACGCGGCGCCGTTTTCGCTCGTGCCCTCCGCCGCCGCGGTGACGCAGGCGGAGATCGACGCGAAGAAGAAGGAAAAGAAGGACCTGGAGGCGCAGAAGACGGAGCTTCAATCGCAGCTCAAGGCCCTGCAGCGCAACAAGAGCGACGCGCTCGCGCAGAAATCGAATCTGGACACGCAGATCGCCATCATCCGTTCGGAGATCTCGAACACGGAGGATCAGATCGCCCAATATGAGGCGCTCATCGAGCAGACCGAGGCGCAGATCGCCGAAACGCAGAGAAAGCACGAGGAGCAGTACGAGCTGTTCTGCGCGCGCGTGCGCGCCATGGAGGAGCGCGGCACCGTGTCCTATTGGTCGGTGCTGTTCCGCTCGTCGAGCTTTGCCGATCTTCTCTCCGCGATGGACTTTATCGGCGAGATCATGGAGAGCGACCAGCGCGTGATCGACGATCTGCAATCGACGGAGGATCAGCTCGCGGCGGAGCAGGCGGAGCTGGAGAGCCAGCTTGCGGAGCAGGAGGCGGTGCGCGTGGAGCTGTCCGCGCGCAACACGGAGCTTCGCGAGCAGCTCGGCGCGGCGCAGCAGTTGATCACCAACCTTGCCGCGGACGAGGAGGCTTATAAGAAGCTCATCGCCGAGAAGGAAGCGGCGGCGGCGAAGGAGCAGGAGGAGATCGTGCGCCTTTCCCGCGAGCTTGCCGCGCAGATGAATCAGGGCGAGGGGACGAAGGGCGGCTACATCTGGCCGTGCAGCAGCCACTATGTTACCTCTCCGCTCGGCTCGCGCTACACGGGCATCCCCGGCGCGTCCACGAAC
>CAMVGI010000363.1 GCA_947166955.1 uncultured Clostridia bacterium
GACTGGATCTCATCGCGGATGCGCTGCGCCACGACCTCGCTCGACCCGCGCAGGCTTCCCTCGTCCGCGACGCCGTCGCCCGTGGTGTCCACGTTCTGCGCCACATCGTAGGGGTAGATGCGCACGATGTTGCGCAGCGCGCTGTCGCACTGCAGCGAGAGGTATTCCTTATAGTTGTCCACGTTGAACACGGCTTTTGCCGTGTCCGTCACGCGCCACATGACCGCAATCCCGATCTCCACGGGATTGCCGAGGCAGTCGTTGATCTTCTGGCGGGAGTTGTTGAGCGTCATGATCTTGAGCGAGATCTTCTTGCTGGCAAGCTCGACCTGCTGCGCCGATACGCCGGTCCCCGCCGTCAGCGCGGCGGCGAGCGCGCCGTGCTTGCTGCCGTCGTCCACGTCGCCGCTCTGGTTGAGCTTGGTCTTCGCCGCGGGATTGACCGCGGAGCAGAACGGATTGACGAAGTAGAAGCCCTCGCCCTTGAGCGTGCCGACGTACTTGCCGAACAGCGTCAGCACCAGCGCCTCCTGCGGCTTCAAGACCTTGAGGCCGAGAAACAGGATCCAGCCCAGGCACAGCCAGACGAGGCAGACCGCGGCGATGATGCCGCTGGGATCGAAACGCGAATGGTCGTGGACGAGGACGCCGTTTGCGTCGACAAAAGTCGGCGTGAACGCGCCGCCGGCCATCGCGATGAACAGCATAACGGCGGCAACGTAGAGCGCAACGGTCAGCAGAAGCACCGCCATACCGTTTTTCTTGGTGGACAGGATTTTTTCTTCCATGTGTTTGCACCTCCAAACTTGATATCAAAGTAATATCACTTCAATATTGATTTGTCAAGTGCGATTTGGAAAATCCCGCTGTTATGCGATTCTTTGGCGTTTTGCACAAACGGAAACGACATCTTGTGTCGAAAACCAAAGGGTTGCGCAGAAAGCTGTTGAAAAAAGTACCGATAACCCGTCAAAATGCCGGATTCGATTTACATAACAAGCGAATTGAAACTTGACAAATCGGCAAAGGTGCGTTATACTGCGGGAACATTCTGAAAAGTTACAATTTGTAACCCTCAATGACAGCATTGTAACCTTTCAAATCCCTGACGCAGACCGCGTCGAAAAAAAGGAGCTATATATAATATGATAGAAACCAAACAACGAAAGGGGCGCGCCGCGGCGCGACGATTGTGGCAGGCGGCGTTTGGACTGCTGCTGACCGCCGTGGTCGTGTTCGAGGCCGCGCCCGAGCTGCGCGCAAACGCGTTGTATCTGCTCACCGACGGCATCTCGACCGTTGTGGCGGACGGCGCGCAGCGCGTGGACGCAAGCCGCATCCTGCTGGCGGGCGCGGCGGACGGCGAGACGGACGTGGCGCTCGAACCGGAGCGCAAGGTCACCATCCGCCACGGCGAGAGCGTGCAGTACGCCACCAGCCGTGAGAACGAGACCGTGAGCGCGCTGCTGCAGCGCGAGGGCGTTGCGGTCGGCCCGCTGGAGATGGTCCGCGTGGACCTCTCGGGCGAGGACGGCGTTTTGCTGGAGATTGCCTCCGACTTCACCTATTATGAAACGGTGCAGGAGGCGGCGGCCTATACGACGGTCTACACGACGGACTACACGCTTCCCAAGGGGGAGACGAAGCTGACGACGGCAGGACAGGACGGCACGCGCGACGTGACCTATGAGGTCGTTTACGCCGACGGCGCGTTCGTTTCCCGCCAGGCGGTCGCCGAGTCGAACAACACCGCCGTCGCCGAGACGGTGAGCAAGGGTACGCTCGTCACCGAGGCGCGCGAGGGCGACACCATCGACACCGTCATCCGCAACGACGACGGCAGCGGCTACCTGCTCCTCAAGTCCGGCGACTCGCTGCACTTCACCCACACCATGGACGTCAAGTGCACGGCATACACCACCGGCTACGACAGTGTGGGGACGATCACCTACACCGGCACGACGGTGCACACCGGCGTGGTCGCGGTGGACAAATCGGTGATCGACCTCGGCTCGCGGATGTTCATTACGACCGCGGCGGGCGACATCACCTACGGCATGGGCGTCGCCGAGGACACGGGCGTGCGCGGCAAGGTGGTCGACCTCTATATGAACACCTATGACGAGTGCATCCAATTCGGACGCCGCAGCAGCATCCTCTACTTCCTCGATCCGATCGAGGACTGAAAAGACAGAACAAAATAGCCGCTCACATTTAAGTCTACGAGATGTGAGCGGCTATCATTCTATTGAAAGCTCCCGCAAAATAGACTTATATAAAATAGTCTATTTTGCGGGAGCTGGCTTATTCAGAAGGATTGAAGCCCCTGCGTACAAAAGGAACAAACCGAATAGTCTTCTTAAAATAGGCAGGTCTATCGAAGGTGAAACAAGAGATGCGAGCAGTGCGCAGAGGGTGCCGAGGGGGATCGCGGCGCGCAAAACGCTCCGGTCGAGGTATCCGTTCCTCCGGTGGAACCAAAGAGAGACGGCGGCGGTGGGGAGAAAATAGAGCAGGTTGATGCACTGCGCCTCCGCCTGCTCGACTCCGAGGAAAAG
>CAMVGI010000364.1 GCA_947166955.1 uncultured Clostridia bacterium
GGGCAGTAAACCGTTTCATAAGCGTGTACCTCCTGACGAATATCGAATCGAAGACCGCTTCCAAACGTTTGGACGAAAGCGGCGCCGGAAAGGTTCCGCGCGGCGCGTCAATAGGAGAGAAGATGCAGCGTTTTGAGGATGTTGCACAGCGTCGCCGCCGCCTGTGCGCGCGTGGTGAGCGCGTGCGGATCGATTTGGTCAAGCGTTGTGTAGAGCATGTTGCCGTCGTAGTATTCCGTCAGTGCCATGGCGTTCAGCCGCGCCCAGGGAGCGAGCGGAGCGAACTTCTCCGCCTCCAGCTCCTCGTCGAGCGTTGCCTCGGCGTAGTCGTCGACCTTGAAGTTCAAAAACCGTGCGAGACGGCCCATGACGGTGATGAACTGCTCCTGCGTGAGGTTGCCCTCCGGATCGAAGCGACCGTCGCCCACGCCGTCCATCAGACCGAGGTTTGCGATCGCGCCGATCTTGCCGGTGTACCATTGTCCCGCGGGTACATCGGAAAAGAGACCGTCGGGGCCGTCGGAAAGGTCGAGCGCCTGCGCGAGCATCGCGGCAAGCTGCGCACGCGTGAGCGTGGCGTTGGGGGCGAAGCGCCCCTCGCCAACGCCGCCGAGGATCTCGTAGGCGCCGAGCGTGTTGATCTCGGTCGCGTAGGGGCTGGAGGCAACGTCGGTGAAGAAACGCGAGAACGACGGGTCGCCGTACTGCGCAAGCGCCTGCGCGGCGCCGAGGGGGCGCGTACCGCCGATGCCGGCGAGCGTGATCGAAGCGTCCGGCGGCAAGGCGGAGAGGAGTTCGCTGAGCGCGTTGGCGTGCTCTCCGGACGCCGCGGCCTCCAAATCGACGTAGAAGGGAATGCCGTTGAGCGTCAGGATCAGGTATTCGCTTTTTGAGGGCGCCTCCACGGATAAGAGCGAGAGCACCTCCTCGGTGTACTCGTCATCGACGAGCAGCGTCGGCAGAACGCCGATGCGGTCGGTCGTGCAGCCGTCGTTGTTGTAGAAGCGGGACATCGTGATCTTGATTGCGTCCTTGTCAAAGAGCTGGGGAAGAGAGTTTTCGTCGATCAGGATCTGCGCGCAGCCTTTGCCGTAGGTGCGCGAGCCGAGGATGATACCGGCCTGCTCGGCGCGGATGCCGCCGGCGAGGATCTCGGACGAGCTTGCGGAATAACCGTTGACGAGTATGATCACGGGCTTTTCCGTCATGCGCTGGGCGACATAGGCGTTGTAGGAGGTGTTGTGGTCGCCGTCGCGCAGGAACAGCTTATAGCCGAGCCCGGTGAAAAGACCGATCGCATAGATCGCAGGTCCTGTCATGCCGCCGGTGTTGCCGCGCAGGTCAATGACCCAGAGCTTGGCGTCCGGATTTTTGACGATGCCGTCAAAAAAGTAGTCGCGGGTCATCGAGCCGAAGCTGTCGCAGTCGATGGTGACGACGTCGCCCTCACGGGCGACGGTCGTGTTGTGGATCTCGACAAGACGCCGCTCAACATGAAAGTCCTTTGTCGTTCCGTCCGTACGACGCACGGTGAGTTCGACGAACGTGCCCGCCTCGCCGATGATGCGGTTGCGATGCGCGGCCTCGGCCGGGACGCAGCTCACGCCGTCGATGGCGACGATCAAGTCGCCGGCCTCCAACTCGGCCGCCTCGGCGCCGCCGCCGGAGAGAAGTGAGGTGATCAGGATGCCGTTCGCGGAGTAGTCGATGGTGACGCCGATGCCGGTGAAGGAAACCTCCTGCTCCACGGAGTCGTTGAAGGACTGATAGGCTTCGGCGGGCATGTAGTAGGTATAGGGGTCGCCGACGGCCTCAAAAAGCTCGTCGAGCGTTGTGGCCTCGTAAGCCGCGGCGGGCAGGGTATCCACATAGTAGGCTTCCAACAGAAGAACGGCGTCCTCCACGGACAGCGCGCTTGCCGGAGTGAGGCACAGCGCGAGCACGCACAGAAGCGCCGCGAGGCGGCGAAGTGTTTTTTTCATGGTGTCAGTCTCCTTGTCGTTATGGTGCGAAGTCAGTAGGAAAGCGTGTGCAACGCCATGAGCATGTTGCACAGCGTGGCGGCGGCCTGCGCGCGCGTGACGGGCGCGCTCGGCTCGATCTGCGCGAGAGATGTGTAGAGCATGCTGCGGTGGCTGTAACGGGTCAGAACATCGGCGCCGGAACGCGCCCACGGGGCAAGCGGGGCGAACGCTCCGTCCGACGGCACAGAGTCGGCATTTTTGCGGGCATAGTCCTCGACGTTGCAGTTCAAAAAGCGAGCAAGCCGGCCCATGACCGCGATGAACTGCTCCTGCGTCAGTCCCGCGTCGGGTTCGAATTTGCCGTCGCCGACGCCGTCCATGAAACCGAGGGACGCGACCGCGCCGATCTTTTCCGTGTACCAGCGGCCCTCCGGAACGTCGGAGAAAAGGGCGGAGGGGCCGCCGTCGAGGCCCAGCGCCTGCGCGAGCAGCGCGGCAAGCTGCGCGCGCGTGAGCGAGGCGTCGGGGTCAAAGCGCCCGTCGCCGACGCCGCCGAGGATGCGGTAGGCGCCGAGCGTGTCAATTTGGGT
>CAMVGI010000365.1 GCA_947166955.1 uncultured Clostridia bacterium
ACGAGATTACAGGATGTGACTGGAGTTCAGACGTGTGCTCTTCCGATCTCCTTGCGTTTCATGCGCCAAGCCTCCTTTTCGTCAATCCTGTAACGGTTCCAACGTCACGGTCACGGTGATGCGTTCGCCGCGCCGGTCGATCTCCAGCGGCAACTTTTCGCCCGCGCAGTAGCGGCGGCGGGCGCGCAGCAGGTCGCTCACACTTTCGACCGGGTCGCCGTCCGCGCGCACAATGCAGTCGCCGAGCATAATCCCCGCCTTTTCCGCGGGACCGTCCGGCGTCAGCTCGTAGACCTGCAGCGCGGTTTCACCCGTTTGAAGGACGATGGGCGTCCGCAGCACGGAAACGCCGAACGCCGGTTCGCCGCGGATCTCGCCGTAGGCGATCAGGTCGTCGACCATCCATGCGGCGGAGCTGATCGGAATGGCGAAGCCCAGCCCCTCGACGTTCATGGTGCTGTTCGAGCCCATCTTCATCGTGTTGATGCCGACCACCTGCCCGTAGACGTTGATCAGCGGGCCGCCGGAGTTGCCGTTGTTGAGCGCGGCGTTGGTCTGGATAAGCGTCATTTGGACGCCGTCGAAGTTGACGTCGCGGTTGATGGCGGAAACGATGCCGTCGGTCAACGTGCCGCGCAGCTCGACGCCGAGCGGGTTGCCGATGGCATAGACCGTGTCGCCGACGCCGAGCGTGTCGGAATCTCCGAATTCGGCGGTGGGGAGCAGATGCGCGTCGACCTTGATAACGGCGAGGTCTTTCTCCGCGTCGTAGCCGACCAGCTGCACGTCGTCAAAGCTCCGGCCGTTGTCGAGCACGACGTAGCAGCGCGTCCCGCCCGCGACGACGTGTGCGTTGGTGAGGATATAGCCGTTTTCGGTGAAAATGACGCCCGTGCCGATGATCGCGCCGCCGTCCGGCAGCGCGGTCGCGACCGTGACCGTGCAGGGATTGACGCGCACGTAGACGTCCTGAATGCTCAGGGCGCTTCCGTGCGTCTCGGCGTAGCGCAGGCGCGTGCCGTCTCCGTTCGGATAGCGTGGAATCGTTGTTTCCGCGTCGGCGTAATCGTCCAGACGCTCGCTCCAGCGCGGCATCTTGGCAGCGTCGGACATATCGGCGGCGCCGCGGCGGGCGGACAGCTCGCGCTGCCATATCTCGCCTCCGGCAAGGAGCAGGGCGATCAGGACCGCGGCGCAGCCGAGAAAGAGCCAAAGCCCTTTGTGATTGCCGCGCGGCTTGCTTTCGTCGCTCACGGGAGAAGGCTCGTCCGCCGCGACGGCGACAGGCTCCGTCGCGGGCGGAACGTAGCGCAGCACGACCTCCCGCGGCGCGGGCGGAGCGTAACGCAGTACGACCTCCTGCGGCGTTTCCTCCGCGGGAGCGGCGTCGGTATGCAAAACAGCGTTTTCTTCGTCCATAGGTCTCCTGACCGATCCCCTCAGCCGCCGGCGAGGGAGATCGTAAAGGTAAAGGTGGTCACGCCGTCCTCGCTGGTGACAGCGATGTGTTCTTTATGCTGCTCAAGGATGGTGCGCACGACGTAAAGGCCCAGTCCCACGCCGTCCTTGTCCTGATTGCGCGATTTGTCGCTTTTGTGAAAACGCTCGAACAGCAGCGGGATCTCGTCGGCGGGGATCGTATCGCCCTCGTTGCGGACGCTGACGATCGCCTTGCCGCCCATCACGGCAAGCCCCAAATAGAGCGTCGAACCGCCGCGCGCAAATTTTGCCGCGTTTTCGAGCAGGTTGTAGATGACCTGCGTGATGAGGTCGTTGTCGCCGAGCACAGTGACGCCGGCGTCGGGAATATCTGCGTCCACGTCGAGACCGCGGTCGGTGATCTTCTTTTCCATCGAGATCAGCACGCGGCGCATGCTTTCGCATATGTCGAACGGCACCTTGCGAAGCTCGCGCGATTGGAGCTGGGAGATGTCGAGCATCCGGCGCACGAGGCGCGAGAGCCTCCGGCTCTCGGCGGAGATGATGCGCAGGTACTGCTCCTGCTCCTGCGGCGCTATTGTGCCGTCGAGGATTCCGTCGGTGTAGCCGGCGATGGTCGTCATGGGCGTTTTCAGCTCGTGGGAGACGTTTGCGATGAACTCACGGCGCTGGCGCTCGGTTTCCTGCAGCGAATCCGCCATGTTGTTGAACGAGGCGGCAAGCTCCGCGATCTCCACGGGGTCGTCGTAACCGCGCATGCGCGTGTCGAAATTGCCGTCGGCAAAGCGGCGGGTCGCCTCCGCCATCTCGCTGATGGGGCGCGTCTGGCGCATGCTCAGCCATGCGCTGAAAATGAAAGCGAGCAGCAGTACCGTGACCGCCGTCATGAAGAACATGCCGATGACGCTGCGCCACATCGCGGTCAGCGCCCGCGCCTCCGTCACCGCAAGCACCACGCCGACCGTCTGCCCCATCGAGACGATGGGAACGCCCACGGCGAAGTGGCGGTCCGTGTAAATTTCGCCGAGCGTGGTATGCTCAAAGCTGTCGCGGCCCTCCAGGATCGACTGCGGCATACCCTCCGGCAGCGTCAGCACAAGCCCTTCGAGCGAC
>CAMVGI010000366.1 GCA_947166955.1 uncultured Clostridia bacterium
CCCCCGCGTTGTAGTCGGCAAACGCGCCCGTCGCGGATTCGACCGTGACCTCGTCGCCGTTCACAAGGCCGGTGATCTCCGCGTTTGCCACGTCGATCTCCGCGCTCGTTGTGCCGTCGTAGGTCTTGTCCGCGGCAACGCTTCCCGTGACCGTGACCGGCTTTGCGTTGACCGTCAGCGTTCCGCCGTTGAGCGTAAAATTATAGTTCTTCGCCGAGCCGCCCGAAAGCGTGATGGGATAGCTCCCCTTGTCGCTGTACCGCGCGTAGGCGCAGGCGATCGTCGGCGCGGCGAAGCTTGCGGCGGAGCTTGCATTGTCGCTGCCCTTCCAGCCGGAATATGAAATGTTGTATGTCGGCGCCGCATCACCGTAAGTTATCGTTTTGTTGTTTGCGGTGGCTGTAAGAGTCGCCTTGTTTACAGTAAGCGTATAGCTTGCCGTGTTGCCCGGAGCAGGATAATTGTATGTTCCGGTTTTCGTCGCGGTGGCGGTGATGGTCGCGGTGCCGGCGCCCTTGATCGTCACCTGACCGCTGCTGCTGTTGACGGTGGCGACAGCCGTGTTATTCGACGCATACGACACCGTGCCGTCGCCGTTTTGGGCTTTTGTAACGGTTTTTGTGAAGCTGCCGTCGCCATAGGTTTTGGTAACGGATGTGCCGCTGAAGCTGATGCTGTCGTTGGCGGGGAGAATGCTGTAGTGTATGTTCTTGGCATTCTTGTAACCGCCAATGCCCGACACTTGAACATAGTAGTCCCACGTCGGATACTGTTCGTTAGGCAGGATTACGTTAAACGGTCCTTGATCTCCCATAAGACCATACCATGCGAGCTCATAGTCTACACCTCTGGTCAGAGTTGTGCTCCCATCCTTTACGGTTACGGTTGGCTTGTAATCCTGTCCGTCATAGTAGTGATTTTCTACTGACGAAAAAGTGCATTCGTTTATATCTCTCCTGGTATCTATATGCGTTACTTCGATAACGAGCCTGAGGTGGAATCCCGTATAGGATGAACTGGTGCTCTTCCAGTATACATAGGACTCTCCTGCGCCGGCAATCGTCACATATTTGCCGTTGATGTTGTTTATCACGTTTGTATCCGTTATACCATATAATTCGACAAATCCTAGACCATGCATCGGGTCGCCCGGGGTGGCCAGCGAGAGGTACAACTCGTGTATGTTAAGCTGATCGCCTACCTTATAGCCGGTAAGTGTCGTGTTCGGTGTGCCGTTCCAGGGATCCTCACTGGGATTGAAGGGTTGGGCATAAATCGTGCATGGGTCGCCAACCTCCGCCTTTGCCGGCGCCGTCATCGCCGGGAGCAGTCCCAGCAGCAGCACGAGCGTGAGCGCCACGCTCAATATCTTTCTTCCTATCTGCTTCATGTGTGTACCTCCTTGTCGTTCTGGGGTAAATCCGATGAATAAACAAATTAACATAATATATTCTATAGTCGCGCACAGCGTGCCGCAAGGGGGTGTAACAGAACGTTACATCCCCTTGCCAATGTTTTTTAATATGTTACAATAGACGATAGAATGGGTTTTTATACGGAGGAAGCAACATGCACAGCGCGGAACGATTCGGAAACATGCTCCGGGAGCTGCGGGCGGAGCGGGGACTTTCACAGCAGCAGCTTGCCGAACGCATGACGGTGTCGCGCGGCGCGGTCGCCATGTACGAATCGGGGCGGCGGCTGCCCGACCTCAATATGCTCGCGCGGCTGGCAAAAACGCTGGACGTGGAGACCTATGTGCTCATGGACGCCCTGCGCGAGGGCGAAGGCGCGCCCCTCGTCATCGTGGTGGAGGACGTGCCGGTGGTGCTGCGGGGGAGCGTGAGGATGCTTGAGCAGGAGCTTCCCGACGCGGAGATCGTCGGCTTCTCCACTGCGGCGGAGGCGCTGGACTTCGCCCGCATGCGCCCTGTCGACGTCGCGTTCCTCGACGTCGAGCTTCCGGGCGAGGACGGCATGGCGCTCAGCCGCGAGATGACCGCGCTGGGCGGGCGCACGAACATCATCTTTCTCACAAGCCACATCGACTACATCGAGCAGGCGACGTACGACCATTGCAGCGGCTATATCCTCAAGCCGCTCAAGCCGGAGCGCATCCGCCACGAGATGGCGCACCTGCGTTTTCCTGTGAGGGGGCTGAGCCGATGAAAAAGAGACGGGACTGTTTCACCGATCTTGCCGTGGTGCTCGCGGTGGCGCTGGGCGTGTTCGTCATCGCGTTCAACTGCCGCTATCCGGATGTCAGTGCCGCCGCGCCCGCCGCCGCTTCGTTTTTCGTTCTGCAGCCGCAGGAGGTGGTCGAGTAGGCGATACCGGATTACGCGGGCGTGCGGCGGACGTATGTGTTTGATCTGGAGTCACGCATCGGCGGACTGTCGCACACACAGACGTTTTTTGTGTATCTGCGCCACACGAACGCGGTGCTTGAGCTGGAGGGAGAGCAGCTCGCCGACGTCAGCGTGCGCGGCGGCCGGTGGCACATCGGTCAAACGCCGGGCTGCTACTGGCTGACGCTGCCCATTTACCGGAG
>CAMVGI010000367.1 GCA_947166955.1 uncultured Clostridia bacterium
CGCCTCGCACACGGCGAGGGCGCGCTCCTTGTTTTCCGTCACGTTGACGAAGCCCACCGGAACGCCCACGACCAGCGCCGGGCGCGCCCCCGCCTCGATGTGCTCCGCGAGCCGCAGCAGCGCCGTCGGCGCGTTGCCGACGGCGTAGACCGCGTCCGGATACCGCTCCGCCGCATAGTCCATCGACGCGACGGCGCGCGTCACGCCGCGCGCTTTCGCCTCCGCCGCGATGAAGTCCTCCGCCATGAAGCACACGGCCTCGCCGCCGAGCGCGGCGAGGGCTTTTTTGTTCACGCCGGCAAGCGCCATGTTCGTGTCCGTCACGATGACCGCGCCGCGCATCGCCTCCGCGCCGAGGCGCGCGGCGTGAGGCGTGAAGCGTAGGTTTTCGGCGTAGTCGAAGTCCGCCGTCGTGTGGACGACGCGCTTCACGACCGCCGCCGTCTCCTCCGGCAGCACGACGCCCAGCGCGGCAAGCTCGCGCTCGATGATGCGCATGCTCTCGCGCTCGATGTCGGCGGGTTTTGTCCATTCCATCAGGCAAATTCCTCCATCACGCGGTATACCGCGTCCATGTCGAGCGCGGCGCGCACGCCCTGCGCAAGCAGATCGTACTGCCGCTCCCGAAACGCCCGCCCTCGGCGCGCGCACAGGAAGTCCGCGAGCTTGTCCGTCGTCTCGCCGCTGTCGAACAGGCCGTGGAGATACGTGCCGCAGACGTTTCCGGCGCGGCAGCCGTCTTCCCCGCCGTCTTCGAGGCGGCAGAACGGTTCGCCGCGCGAGCGCGTCGTCCCCATGTGGATCTCGTAGCCCTCGACCCGCGCGCCGTCGAGCGCGCCGCCCGTGACGACGCCGCACACGCGCGTGAGCGTTTTTTCCGGCTCGAACGCGGTCGCGCAGGGCAGCAGTTCCATGCCGCGCAGCCTCGGCGCGCCGCCCTCGACGCCCGCCGCGTCCTCGATGGTCTCGCCGAGCATCTGATACCCGCCGCACACGCCGATGAGCGGCGTCCCCGCCGCCGCAAGGGCTTTTATCGCGTCCTCCAGCCCGCCCTCGCGCAGCCACAAAAGGTCGTCCATCGTGCTCTTCGTGCCGGGCAGGATAACGAGGTCGGGCGAGCCCAGCCGCTCCGCGCGCTCGACGTAGCGCACGCCGAGCATGGGGTGCGCGTCGAGCGGGGAAAAGTCCGTGAAGTTCGAGAGGTGCGGCAGGCGAACGACCGCGACGTCGATGGGCTTTCGCGCCTCGCGTCTTGTAAGGCACGGCGCGAGCGAATCCTCGTCGTCCAACTCCGCGCGCAGGTACGGCACCACGCCGAGCACCGGAACGCCGCCGAGCTGTTCGATGCGCGCAAGCCCCGGGCGCAGCAGCGATACGTCGCCGCGGAACTTGTTGACGATCAGGCCGCGCACGCGCGCGCGTTCCTCTTTTTCAAGCAGCGCGAGAGTCCCGTACAGCTGCGCGAACACGCCGCCGCGGTCGATGTCGCCCGCGAGCAGCACCGGCGCGTTCACAAGCTCCGCAAGGCCCATGTTCACGATGTCGTTCTCGCGCAGGTTGATCTCGGCGGGGCTGCCCGCGCCCTCGATGACGATAACGTCGTTTTCGGCGGCAAGGCTCTCGTACGCCGCCGTGATCTCGGGGATCAGTTCCTTCTTGTACGCGAAGTACTCCGTCGCGCTCATGTGCCCGCGCGCAACGCCGTTCACGATGACCTGGCTCCCCACGTCGCTCGACGGCTTGAGCAGCACGGGATTCATGCGCACGTCCGGCTCTATCCCCGCCGCCTCCGCCTGCGCGATCTGCGCGCGTCCCATTTCGAGGCCGTCGCGCGTCACGCCGCTGTTGAGCGCCATGTTCTGACTTTTGAACGGCACGGCGCGCAGCCCGTCCTGCCGGAAAATGCGGCACAGCGCCGTGCACAGCAGGCTCTTGCCCGCGCCGGACATCGTGCCCTGCACCATGATGCGTTTGGCGCCGCTCATCCCAACACCTCTTTCAGCGCTTCGATCAGCCGTTCGTTTTCCTCCCGCGTCCGCACCGCGGCGCGGTACCACGTCTCGTCCAGTCCCGCGAAATCGCCGCAGCTTCGGATCAGTATCCCTCGTGCGCGCAGCGGCGCATCGAGGGGCGTTTTGCTTTGAAACAGCAGGAAGTTCGCCTCCCCCGCGACGACGCGCAGCCCCAGCGCGCAAAGCGCCTCGTAAAGCCGCGGGCGCTCCCGCGCGACCAGCGCGCGCACGCGGCGGACATAGTCCTCGTCCCGCAGCGCGGCAAGCCCCGCCTCCTGCGCAAGCGAGGACACGCTCCACGGCGGCCCCGCGCGGCGCTCACCGATCAGAAGCGCCCAGGCCGCGCACCGCGCGAACCCCAGACGCGCCCCCGCCATGCCGTAGAGCTTCGTAAACGCGCCGAGGATCACCAGCGCGGGATGCCCGTCGAGCGCGCCCTTCATCGTGTACCGCTCCGGCTCGTCCAAAAAGCCGAGGAAGCACTCGTCGAGCACGAGCCGCGTCTCCGTTTCCTCACAGCGCGCGAGGATGCGGC
>CAMVGI010000368.1 GCA_947166955.1 uncultured Clostridia bacterium
TCGCGATAGGCGGCAGCGAAGGCTTTCTCATCATTGCCCTTCAACTTGAACTTATGCGCCTTGCCCCAGTGTACATCCATGGGGGTGCCATAGAAATCGAAGCTGGCGGTGGAGGCGAGATCCTGCTGGGGAATCTCCTTCTGGGGGATGTCGCCACCAATGGGTTTGGGCTGAGGCTTCTTCTCGGGCAGGGGGATGACGTCGGCCATGATGGGCTTCGACTTCTCCTCTTCGAGTTTCTTTTTCTCCTTGGCCACGGTCCTCGCCTCCTTTCCTCACGCCGCCTTTACGCCTGCGACTTGTCGCTTTCTTCGCCGCGCAGCCAATTCTTGATCATCTGCGCCGCGATCACCGGGTTCTCCTCGACGAACTGGCGGACGTCCATACGCATCTTCATGCTCTCCTCGGTGTGGATATCCATGATATCCGCGCCCTGCGCGGCCGCCGCAGCGGCCGCCGCGGCCGCCGCATCCGCCGCTGCCTTCTCCTCCGCCAAAAGGAGCGCGAGCTTCTGCTTCTTCTTGCTGCGCAGGAGCAGCAGCACCAGCAGCAGCGCAAGGAACAGTGCGATACCCGCGATCGCCGCGTAGACCGCCCAGGCGGGCAGGCCGAGGATCATCGAGACTTCCTCGATCGGCGAGCCGCCGGTGCTCTCCGAGTAGAACTGATACGAAACGATGGCGATCTTCGAGTCCATCTGGCTTGCGTCGATCCCCGCCGCCATCGCCGCCATAAACTTCAGCTCGTCGGGATTCTGCAGGCTGAGCTTTGCACTGTTGATCGCGATGGCTACCGTCAGATCCGTGATCGTCCCCGCAGGGCGCTCGGTCTGCGTGGTCTCATGCGATACGTTGTAATTGATCTCGCCGGAGCTGGTCACCTCGCGCTCGTCGCCGCGCGGCGTACCGTCCCGCGTTACATACTCGTTGATCTCCGAATTGGTCGCCGTTCCGACCACGCCGCCCTGCGCCGCGTCGCCGTCGCGGATCCAGCTGTTGTCCCAGATCTGCGAGCCGATGATGCCCTTGCCGCCGGAGGAACCGTCCGCGGCCCAATCGGGCTCGTAGTATTGCAGCAGCTCGGAGTAGCTGTGCGTCACGTCCACGGTGCTGTGGACGCTGACCTCGACGTTGTTGAGGCCGCAGTAGGGGACCAGCACCTGCATCACGCTGTTGCGCGTCTGCTCGTTGACCTTTTCCTCCAGGGCGAGCTTGTACTTCAGCGTGTCGTTCAGCCCGCCGTCGTCCCCGTTCGAGGTGTAGCGGTTGCCGCGGTTGTCGGTCACGACCACGTTGCTGATCGTGAGGCCCTGTTCCGCGCTCGCGACCCACTGCTGGATCGCCGTGACCTGATCGCTCGTAAGTGATTTGCCGTTCGCCATCTGGACAAACACGCCGGCGGTCGCCTCGGTGACCTGCTCGTCCAGGATGTATCGGTGATCCTCGCCCGGGGTGATCGTCACGCGCACGTCCGTCACGCCGTCGAACCAGCGGATCGTGGAAGCGAGATAATCCTGAAGGTCCAAAAGGCGGAGCTGCTCGCGGTCGGCCTGCGAGGAAAGCGGCCCGATATTGTTGAGGTATGTCGTGTGGCTGTAGCCCGTTTTGGGGTAGCCCTGCTGGATGACCGCGGCGCGCAGGCGGTCGGCCTGACTTTCGCGCACCAGAACGGTATCGTTGTTGCGGATCTTGAAGTCCTTTGCGCCCGCGCTGTCGAGGTAGGAGACCACCGCGGTCAGATCCTCCGACGAAAGCCCGCCGAACAGGATCGTATAAGGTCTGGAGTTACTGTAGACCACAAGGGCGACGACCAGCGCTATGATGGCGGCAAAGCCGGCAATCAGGCCGATCTTCAAGCCCTTTTTCATGTTTTTGAAGAAATCGCGGATCCGTTCCCAGATCTGCTTTGCTTTCTCAGGCAAGCGCGGTCACCCCCTCTCCGTTCCGTTTCGCCGCGGCGCCGGCCTTACAGGCTGATGCGCATCAACTCGTTATACGCCTCCATCGACTTGTTGCGAAGCTGCACCAAAAGGTCGACGGAAAGCTGCGCCTTGGTGGAGGCGATGGTCAAAAGCGCGGGATTGTCCAGCTGGCCCGTGGCCATCAGGTACTCCATCTGCGTTTTTTCCTGATCCGTGGTCTTCACCGCGTCGATGGCGGACTGAAAAATATCCGTAAAGGGGGTGCCGCCCTGCTCCGCCCCGACCTTCTTCGTCGAATCGGGATCGCTCAGGGGCATCTGCTCCCACAGCGGCTTTATGCCGTTCATGTTGTTTACGGTGTTCATCGCGTGCCTCCCGTTCTTCTCGTCTTAACCCGTCTCAGACGGCTCAGACGCCGATATCCAGGCCTCTCTGGACGACCTGCTTGAGCGCGTTGAACGCGGTGACGTTTGCGCTGAACGCCTGGCTCGCCGCCATCGCGTCCGTGACCTCCGCGACGAGCGTGACGTTCGGCAGCTCCACGTAGCCCTCCTCGTTCGCGTCGGGATGGGTGGGGTCGTAGACCAGCGGCAGTTCGCTGTCGTCTTCGATGATCTCGGTGAT
>CAMVGI010000369.1 GCA_947166955.1 uncultured Clostridia bacterium
GCAAAGTTGAGGATGATGACGTCATAGTTGCCGGAGAGGATGCGCTCGACGCACCTGTCCTTGACCTCGTAGGCGCTCATCTCGGGCTGGAGGTCGTAGGTCGCGACCTTCGGCGAGGGGACGAGCACACGGTCTTCGCCCTCGTACTGCTGCTCCACGCCGCCGTTGAAGAAGAACGTGACGTGGGCGTACTTCTCGGTCTCCGCGATGCGAAGCTGGGTCATGCCCATCTTGGCGAGGTACTCGCCGAGGTTGTTCTCCACGCGCAGGCGCGGGAACGCAACGAGGACGTTCGGCATCGTGGCGTCGTACTCGGTGTTGCACACGTAGGTGACGGGGAAGCGCTCGCGCTTAAAGCCGTCGAAATCTGGGTCGACGAACGCGCGCGTGATCTCGCGGGCGCGGTCGGGACGGTAGTTGAAGAAGATGATGCTGTCGTTGTCGGAGATCATGCCGCTCTTGTCGCAGACCACCGGCTCGACGAACTCATCCGTCACGCCGTTTTTGTAGCTCTCCTCGATCGCGGCGACGGGGTCGGGGTTCTGGACGCCCTCGCCGTAGACCAGCGCGTCGTACGCCGCCTCGACGCGGTCCCAGCGCTTGTCGCGGTCCATGGCGTAGTAGCGGCCCATGACGGTCGCCACCTTGCCGACGCCCAGCTCCGCGCACTTTTTGACCGTCTGCGCGACGAAATCCTTGCCGCTCGTGGGGGACACGTCGCGCCCGTCGAGGAAGCAGTGGACATACACGCGCTTGAGGCCCTTGATGCTTGCCATCTTCAAAAGCGCGTAGAGGTGCTCCAGCGTGGAATGCACGCCGCCGTCGGAGTGCAGGCCGTAGAGGTGCAGCGCCGTGCCTTTTTCAAGGCACGCGTCCATCGCGGCGTTGTAGGCGGGGTTCTCGAAGAACGTGCCGTCCTCGATCGCGCGCGAGATGCGCGGCAGGTCCTGAAACACGACGCGGCCGCCGCCGATGTTGGTGTGGCCGACCTCGCTGTTGCCCATCTGTCC
The DNA here is from genome assembly GCA_947166955.1 of uncultured Clostridia bacterium. Next base: position 1,011 of record CAMVGI010000369.1, read on the forward strand.
GTCGGGAAGGCCGACGTCAAGGCCCGACGCGGAGAGCGTCGTGTGGGCGTATTCGGCGAAGAGACGATCCAGCACCGGAGTTTTCGCCGCCTTGACGGCGTTGCCCTCGATGTGGTCGGTCAGGCCGAAGCCGTCCATAATAATGAGGGTAGTCGGGGATTTTTTCATGTTTGTCTCCTCTTTCCGCGTCCGCGGACGCGAAATGAATCACCTGTTTTATCCCTGATTTGCCGCGTGGACAATTTCCATGAGCTGGTCGGGCTTGAGGGAAGCACCGCCGATCAGGCCGCCGTCGATGTCCTCGTGGGAGAGAAGCTCCGCGGCGTTCTTCGGGTTCATGCTGCCGCCGTACTGGATGGTGACGCCGCGGGCGATGCGCGCGCCGTAGAGGGTGCGGATCGTGGCGCGGATGAAGGTGCAGACCTCCGCGGCCTGCTCGCCGGTGGCGGTCTTGCCGGTGCCGATGGCCCAGATCGGCTCATAGGCGATGACGCACTTGCGCACCTGCTCGGCGGGCACGCCCGCGAGCGCGGACTTGACCTGCAGGGCGATCAGCTCCATCGTAACGCCCATCTCGCGCTGCTCCAGGGACTCGCCCACGCAGATGATGGGGTTAAGACCCGCTTCGAGCGCGGCGTGGACCTTCTTGTTCACGGTGATGTCGGTCTCGCCGAAGTACTGACGGCGCTCGCTGTGCCCGATGATGACGTACTTCACGTCGAGGTCGGCGAGCATGTCGGCGGAAACCTCGCCGGTAAAGGCTTGAACGCGCGCACGGCGGCGGGAACGTCGACAAACGGCACGCACAGCACTACGTCGCACCACTTGTTCTTGGGCAGCAGCGCCTTGAATTCCTCGGCGAACGCCTTGGTCTCGGACGGGGTCTTGTTCATCTTCCAATTGCCGGCGATGATGGTCTTGCGGTATCTGCGGTTCATAGCTTTTAGTCTCCTTTAATATATTCTATGTTGAAATTGTGGAAAACTTACTTGTCAAGAAGGCACGCGACGCCGGGGAGCATCCCCCGTGGGGATGCCCCTGATTTTGTTGCGCGCTGACGCGCGGCTTCCTCGCCTTCGCTCGGTCGCGTCGCTTCCGGGTTTGGTATGTTTCTACTTGTCAAGCAGGCACGCGACGCCCGGAAGCTCCTTGCCCTCAAGGAACTCAAGGCTCGCGCCGCCGCCGGTGGAGATGTGGGTGATCCTGTCGGCAAAGCCGAGCTGCTCCGCCGCCGCGGCGCTGTCGCCGCCGCCGATGATCGTCACCGCGCCGGACTCGGCGAGCGCCTTCGCCATCGCCTTGGTGCCGACGGCGAACGCGGGGAACTCAAAAACGCCCATCGGGCCGTTCCAAACGATGGTGCCCGCGCCCTTGACGGCGTTGCAGAACAGCTCCACGGTCTTCGGGCCGATGTCGAGGCCCATCATGTCGGCGGGGATCTTGCCCGCCTCGAAGGTCACGGGTTCGGAATCCGCCTTGAACTCCTTCGCGCAGACGGTGTCCACGGGGAGCAGGAGCTTGACGTTGTTCTTC
>CAMVGI010000370.1 GCA_947166955.1 uncultured Clostridia bacterium
TGATGTGCAGCCTCTCGAACGCCGTGTTTATCGGCTATCCGATGTGCCGTGAGCTTTTCGGCGAGGCGTGCGTCCCCTACGTGATGCTCTTCTACCTCGCCAACACCTGCTTTTTGCAGACGCTTGCCATGTGGCTCATCCGCCGCTCCGGCGAGGCGGCGGCAAGTGGAGAGAAGCGGCGGTGGACGCAGTCGCTGCGCTTCCTCGACTCGCCGACGGTTGTGGGACTTTTCCTCGGCGTGCTGATCGTGTGGTTCGACGTGACGCCGCCCTCGTTCGCCATGTCGTATCTCGGCTATATGAGCGGCGTCGTCTCGCCGATGGCGCTCGTGCTCGCGGGCTATATCATCTATGAGATGGGGCTTAAAAGCATCCGGCTTGACCGCGACCTCACGCTGATGCTGCTCATGCGCTTCGTGGTCTCGCCGGGACTCTATTTTCTGTGCTGCACGGCGCTCGGTGTGAATGGGCTTGCGCGCGATACCTTCCTCGTGGAGGCGGCGATGCCTGTGGTGACGCAGTCGGTCGTCGCCGCGTCGCAGTACGGCGCGGACGACCGCTTTGCCGCGGAGGGCGCCGCGCTCTCGACGCTTGCGAGTTTTCTCGTCATTCCGGCGCTGATGGTGCTGCTGTGATGGAACATAGACAAAAAGGAACGCCGCAAAGCCGCGGCGTTCCTTTTTGCATTTTAGCGGCGCTGTCAAGGGGGAAAATTTGACATAGCGCTTGAAAATGGCTCGGAAAGCTGTTAAAATATAAATGGAGAGTTATACATATCTTTGCGCGGCGGCGCAAAACGGGAGGGAGAGAATATGCGCGTGATCTGCGTGGACGCCGATGAACGGGCGCTGAACCATGCGCTCGCGCTATGCGCGAAGAATCCGGCGATCGACGGCGCGACCGGCTTCGCGGACGCGCGCGAGGCGCTGGAGTGGCTCGGAATCAACCGCGCGGAGCTCGCGTTGCTTGACGTCGGCACGCCGGACGGGGACGGGATAAAGCTCGCGTTGGAGCTGCGCAGGAAAATCCCGTCGCTCGCGGTCGTCTTTTTGGCGCGGGACGCGGCGTATGCCCTCGAAGCTTACCGCGCGCGCCCGCAGAATTACCTTTTAAAGCCGCTCGACAGGGCGGCGCTTGACGAGGAGATCGGCTACTGTCTGCTCAGCCGTTCGGCGCGGGAGATAGCGCATATCGAGGTGCAGACCTTCGGCAATTTTGAGATCACGGTGGACGGAAGCGCCGTCTCCTTCAAGCGCGCGAGGGCGAAGGAGCTGCTTGCCCTGCTCGTGGACAAGCAGGGCGCGGGCGTCCCGCGCGAGCAGGCGTTTATCGACATGTGGGAGGACAGGGAATACGACAGGAAGGCGCAGAAGTATTTCGACGTTATTCTGCGCAGCCTGCGCCAGACGCTCCGGCAGTACGGCATCGGCGAGATCATGGAGGTGAAGGGCGGCTATATGCGCATCCGGCCGGAATTGCTCTCCTGCGACAGGTACCGCTTCACGATGGGCGATTCCGACGCGATCAACGCCTATCAGGGCATATATATGTACGGTTATTCCTGGGCGAGCTGGAACGGCGGCTTCTTTGATTGAGCAAAATCGACAAAAAGTGACGTACCATCCTATCCGAAATGTAGAAAACCAACAACGGATGGACAATTGTTGGACGTTTGTGTGATTTTTGATGGACAGAGTGTGTTATGGTATCCCCAGCAAAGGACGAACGCGCCTTGGCGGTTGCGGACAATATCAAAAGCGGAATAAAGGAGGAACATTATTATGGCGAGATTTATTGACAAAGGGACGGAGCTTGTGCAGAACCTTTATAGCAACGCAAACACCGCTGAGCTGATGCAAAGAGGAAACGCTGAGCGTGATATCAGCCCGCTGCGCGGAAAATTTGAGAAAAACCTCGCGCAGCTTTTGGCGTGGCAGCAGATCAAGGCTGAGTACGAGAAGAAGGGTATTAACTTTAACGAGTCGCAGCTCGATATAGAGGATATGGAAGATGAGCTGCAGGAGAAGCTGGAGAGCAGGACGGAGAAAATCCAAGAGGATGCCGGCTTTAAAGCCATAATCGAGGGCCTGACCGGCAAGCAGATGCTCAATATGGTCCAAAAGGGGCAAGAAGTGAGAGGCGCCGAAAAAGGAGCGACTTGGGGCAGCGTCCAGCTCTTCGAGCCGGACGAGATAGCGAAGAAGGGCGGCGGGCGGCTGACGCAGTTCAAAGAGCGCCTGACCAGCCTCAAGGAGGGGCTCAAGAGGAGCACGAGCAAATCGTTCGCCGGCAAGCTCAAGAGCTGGTTCGTCGGCAACAGCAAGGAGTACGACAAGGCGTTTCGGGCGATGGAGGACTTGACGGCGGGCAAGATGACCAAGGAAGACGCGAAGGGCGCCATTATGGCGTATCTGGAGGTCCGCAAGGACAAGGTACGCGACCACCAGTACGGGCGCGACCGCTTCGACGGCTTGAGGAAGAGTCTCCAGGCCATCATGGAGCCGGACGAGTTCATGGCGTACTGCAAGGGCGTGGACGAAG
>CAMVGI010000371.1 GCA_947166955.1 uncultured Clostridia bacterium
GAACCATATCCCATGCGGTCAGTATGCCCGACGTTCTCGGCGCGGCGGAGCGAGGCGAGCTCCCGCGGGACAAGACCGTCGTGCTTTTCTGCATGCACGGCCAGCAAAGCCTGCCGCTGGCGGAAGAACTGCGGGAGATGGGGTACGACGCGCGGAGCCTGCACGGCGGCTACGGCGCGTGGCTGCGCGCCTCGCTCCGGCCCGTCGACCGCTCGGCGGAGATCGAGGCGTCGCTCAGGCGGCGCGTCTTCCACGAAAAGCTGTTCAGCCGCTTCGCCAAGGCGGTCGTCAAATACGAGCTGGTGCAGCCGAACGACAAAATCGCAGTGTGCATCTCCGGCGGTAAGGACTCTATGCTGATGGCAAAGCTCTTTCAGGAGCTGGAGCGCTGCCGCAAATTCCCGTTTGAGCTGGTGTTCCTCGTGATGGACCCCAGCTACAACGAGCTGAACCGCACGGTTATCGAGAACAACGCCGTGACGCTCGGCGTGCCGATCACCGTGTTTGAAACGCAGATCTTCGACGCGGTGGATCAGATCGAAAAATCCCCCTGCTATCTCTGTGCGCGGATGCGCCGCGGGCACCTTTACAAAAAGGCGCAGGAGCTGGGCTGCAACAAGATCGCGCTCGGGCACCACTATGACGACGTGATCGAAACGATCCTGATGGGGATGCTGTGGAGCGGGCAGACGCAGACGATGATGCCGAAGCTGCACAGCAAGAACTTCCCCGGCATGGAGCTCATCCGTCCGATGTATCTCATCCGCGAGGACGACATCATCGCGTGGCGCGACGCGAACCGGCTGCACTTCATCCAATGCGCCTGCCACTTTACGGACACCTGTTCCTCGTGCCGCGCGGACGGCGCGCCGGTCTCGAAGCGCATGGACACGAAGCTGCTGATACGAAAACTGAAAGAAATGAACCCGCACGTCGAGGCGAACATCTTCAACAGCGTGAACAACGTCAGCCTCGAAACGCTGATCTCCTACCAGAAGAACGGCGTTGCGCACAGCTTCTTGGACGATTATTGAGATCGCAAGGCCGCGCAATCTTTCGAAAAAGAGGATACCCATGTTGGACCAATACTCCAGAACGCAGCTGCTGCTCGGCAAGGCGGCAATGGAAAAGCTGCGCGCGTCGCGCGTCGCCGTTTTCGGCATCGGCGGCGTGGGCGGCTATGCCGTCGAGGCGCTCGCGCGCAGCGGCGTCGGCGCGCTCGATCTGATCGACGACGACCGCGTGTGTCTCACAAACCTCAACCGCCAGCTGTTCGCTACGCGCAAAACGGTCGGCCGCCACAAGGTCGACGCCGCTGCGGAGCGGATCGCGGAGATCGAGCCGCGCTGCGTTGTGCAGACGTACAAAACCTTCTACCTGCCGGAGACGGAGAAGGATTTCGATTTTACGCAATACGACTATATCATTGACGCCATCGACACCGTATCCGGCAAGATCGCGCTTGTGATGAACGCGCGCGCAGCGGGTACGCCGATCATCAGCGCGATGGGCGCGGGCAACAAGCTCGAAGCGTCGCTCTTCGAGGTCGCGGACATCTACGAAACCTCCGTCTGTCCGCTTGCGCGCGTCATGCGGCGGGAGCTGCGCAAACGCGGCGTGGAGCGGCTGAAGGTAGTTTACTCCAAGGAGAAGCCGACACGTCCGCTGGAGGATATGTCGATCTCATGCCGCTCGCACTGCATCTGCCCGCCGGGCGCGGAGCGCACCTGTCTGCAGCGGCGGGACATTCCCGGCTCGATGGCGTTTGTCCCCTCGGTCGTGGGACTGATCGTCGCGGGCGAGGTGGTCAAGGACCTCACGGCAGCGGAGCGGCCGCAGATATAAAAAAACGGGACTGTCGCAAAATGCGTTTTTGGCGACGGACCGTTAAAAAATGGCCTGAAAAAAGTTGTCGGGAAACGTCGATTTGGCGTTTCCCGACAACTTTTTGTTGGCAGCATTTTTGAGTTTTTCTATTTTGCGACAGCCCCGTTTTTTCGGCGTTTCAAGTGTCTTGCCGCGTTTCCAGATGCATCAACTCAAGCGGGATATGGCAGTATCCGCCGGGGTTTTTCACAAGGTAGTCCTGATGGTATTCCTCCGCACTGTAGAAGTTCTCAAGCGGAAGGACCTCCACGGCGAGCTTTGCGCCCGCCTTTTGCTCCTCGGCACGGACGACTGCCTCAATGTCGGGCAGGAGCGCATCGTCCTCATAGTAGATGCCGGTGCGGTACTGCGTGCCGGCGTCCTCGCCCTGACGGTTCAGGGACAGCGGGTCGATGGTGAGGAAGTAGTAGCCGAGCAGCCTGCGCGTGGGGAGCACGGCTTCGTCGTATTTGACCCTGACCGTTTCGGCGTGTCCGGTGTCGCGATAGCGGACGTCCTCATAGCTTGGGTTTTCCGTGCGTCCGTTGGCGTAGCCGACCTGCGTGTCGAGCACGCCGCGGAACTGCTTGATGAAGTGCTCGGTGCCCCAGAAGCACCCGCCCGCGAGATAGATGGTTTTCATTGCGGCTTCTCCTTTTGCTTATAGATCC
>CAMVGI010000372.1 GCA_947166955.1 uncultured Clostridia bacterium
CGTATCGTAACGGTCATTTCCCCGCCTCTTTCGCCGCGCGCTCCATCAGCAGTTCCATCGCCTCCAAATACCCGTCGATCCCGTGCCCCGCGATGGTGGCGACGCAGGCGGCGCGGATATAGCTCACCTGACGGAAGTCCTCGCGCTTCGAAACGTCGGAGATGTGCACCTCCACCGTCGGGATCGACACCGCCTTGACCGCGTCGAGCAGCGCGACGCTCGTGTGCGTATACGCCGCCGGATTGATTACGATGCCGTCGGCGTTTCCGTAGGCGGATTGAATTTTATCCACCAGATCACCCTCGTGGTTGGATTGGTAAAGCTCGACCTCCGCGCCGCGTTCCTTCGCAAACGCCTCGACGCGCGCGCACAGGGCGCGATAGGTCTCCGCGCCGTATATATCCGGCTCGCGGATGCCGAGCATATTGAGATTGGGGCCGTTGATGACCAGAATTTTCACGCTTCTTCTCTCCTTATTCCGCGCGCAGTTTATTGAGAATATCGTCCGCGACGTCCTCCGGCGTTCCGCGCACGCTCACCGTCACGTCCGCCGACGCGCGGTATATCGGCATGCGCTCGGCGTAAAGCCGCCGAATCTTTTCCTCGTCGTTTGCAAGCGGACGGTCGGCGCTCGGCAAAAGTGCGTCCAGCGGGCGATCGAGGAACACGACGACACCGTTTTGCTTCATCGCGTCCACGTTTTCCGCGCGCAGCACCGCGCCGCCGCCCGTTGCGACCACCGCGCCGCCCGTGCGGCACGCGTCCGCGACCGCCTGCGCCTCCATATCGCGGAAGCGCGCCTCGCCCTCGCTCCGAAAAATCTCCGTAACGGGCGCTCCCGCGCGTTCGACGATGCTCGCGTCCGTGTCGATCAAGGGACGGCCCAGCCGCTTTGCGAGCAGGCGTCCCACCGTGCTCTTGCCGCTGTGCGGCATACCCGTGAGCACAATGCTGCGCTTCTCAAACAGCAGCTCATTGTATATGCGCTCCATTGTCTCCGCACCGAACGCCTCGCCCGTAAAGCTCTCCGCCGCAAGCACCGCCTGCGCGACGAGCATGTAAAGCCCGTTCTCCGCCGGAATCCCCCGCGCACGCGCAAGGCGCACGAGCCGCGTCGCGAGCGGGTTGTAGACCACGTCCACGACGCCGGAGAGCTTCGGAAACCACGCAAGGTCGACGGGCGTTTCGTCCACATTCGGATACATCCCGCAGGGCGTCGTGTTGATCAGCACGTCCGCGTCCGCATAACGCGCGCGGGCGTCCTCGTAGGTCGCCGCGCCCTCGCGCCCGCTGCGGCTCAATCGCACGATCCGCGCCGCGCCGAGATGCTCCGCCGCGGCGGACGCGGTCTTGCTCGTGCCGCCCGTGCCGCAAATGAGCACGGTCCTGCCCGAGAGATCCAGCCCCATGCGTTCGATTAGCGCCGTCAGGCCGCCGAAATCCGTGTTGTCGCCGCAGAGCTTTCCGCCGCGGTTGACGATGGTGTTCACCGCGCCGATGCGCTCCGCCCGCTCGCTGATCTCGTCCAGATACGGAATGACCGCCTGCTTGTACGGGATGGTGACGTTCAGGCCGTCGAACTCACGCTGCGTCATAAACGCGTCCAGCGCGTCCGGCGCGACCTCGATGAGCTCGTAGGAATAGCGCCCGAGCTTTTCATGTATCTCCCGCGAGAAGCTGTGTCCCAGCTTCTCGCCCAGCAATCCGCATCTCATGCGTTTCCTCCCAGCCAATCCGTTCCGTAGCGCTGTGCGAGCGCGTCGCACAACGCAAGCGCGCACACGCTGTCCACGACCACACGCGCACGGTGGACGATCGCGGGATCGTGCCGTCCCTTGAGCGCGAGCGTCGCGTCCGTGCCGCGCAGAAAGTCGACGGTCTCCTGCTCCTTGAAGATCGACGGCGTCGGCTTGACCGCGCAGCGGATACACAGCGGCATGCCGTTGGAAATGCCGCCGTTGACGCCGCCGTTTCGGTTGGTCTTCGTTTTGACCTGTCCGCCGTCCATACGGAACGCGTCGTTGCACGCGCTGCCGCGCATCTCCGCCATGGCAAAGCCGTCCCCGAACTCCACACCCTTGACGGCGGGAACGGAGAACAGCGCGTGCGCGAGCAGGCCCTCAAGCGTGTCGAACCACGGCTCTCCGACGCCCGCCGGAAGCCCCGTTACAACAGTCTCCAACACGCCGCCGACGCTGTCGCCCTCCTGCGCCGCCGCGGAAATGGCGGCGCGCATCGCCTCGCCCTTCGCCTCGTCGAGCACGGCGAACGTCTTCTCGTTCAGCGCCGCGACGTCCGCGTTCAAATCGTCCGAGAGCGCCGCGTCGGAAACGCCGCCGCAGCGCGCGATATGCGTCCCGATGCAAATGCCGCGTCCTTGCAGCGCCGTGAGCGCCACCGCGCCCGCCGCGACGAGCGCCGCGGTCACGCGTCCCGAAAAATGCCCGCCGCCGCGATAGTCCTCAAAGCCGTGATACTTCGCGTACGCGGTGTAGTCCGCGTGTCCCGGGCGCGCAAGCGCGCGCGTTTCCGAATAG
>CAMVGI010000373.1 GCA_947166955.1 uncultured Clostridia bacterium
GTTCTGCCAGAACCATGAAATATCCATGGCGGGGGAGGGCGAGCTGCGGACGGAGGAGCTTTCGCCAGACGCGCTCGCGGCGTTGGCGGAGGAGCTCAAACCGCACGGCAACATCGGCGCGGCGTACACCTACAACGAGCCGCTCGTCGGCTATGAGTACGTCCGCGACTGCGCCGCGTCGGTGCGCGCGCGGGGGATGCGCAACGTGCTGGTGACGAACGGAACGATCGAGGAAGCGCCGTGGCGTGAGCTTTTGCCGCTCATCGACGCGGCGAACATCGACCTCAAGGGGTTTACGGACGCGTGGTACAAGCGCCTCGGCGGCGATTTAGAGACCGTGAAGCGCAATATCGCGATCGCCGCGGAGCAGTGTCACGTCGAGGTGACGACGCTGCTCGTCCCGGGCGAAAACGACGGCGAGGACGAGATCCGCGCCCTGTCGCGCTGGCTCGCGGGCGTGAGAGCCGATATTCCGCTGCACCTGTCGCGCTTTTTCCCGCGCTATCGCATGCAGGACAAGCCGCCGACGAGCGTGGAGGCGGTGTACCGCCTCGCGGACGTCGCGCGCGAAGCGCTTGAGTATGTGTATACCGGCAACTGCTGAGAAAGATACAAGAGAGGCAAGAGAGATGAATATCTTTGACATCCTCGGCCCCGTGATGGTGGGGCCGTCCAGCTCGCACACGGCGGGCGCCGCGCGCATCGGGCGCATGGCGCGCACGCTGCTGGGGGAGGAGCCGGCGGAGGTAAAATTCCATCTGCACGGCTCGTTCGCCGAGAGCGGACGCGGGCACGGCACCGACCGCGCGCTGGTTGCGGGGCTTCTGGACATGAAGCCGGACGACCTGCGTATTCCCGTTGCCTTTGAGGAGGCGGAAAAGGCGGGGCTTGTCTATTCCTTCGACCGCGTGGACCTGCGCGACGCGCATCCGAACACCGTCGACATCGAGGCGACGGGGAAAAGCGGGAAGAAGCTGGAGCTGGAGGCGTCGTCGGTGGGCGGCGGACGCATCCGCGTCAATAAATTGAACGGCGTCGAAGTGGACTTCAACGGCGACTACAACACGCTTATTATCCAGAACAAGGACGAAAACGGCGTGGTCGCGGCGGTGACGACCATCCTCAACCAGCTTCGCATCAACGTGGCGAACATGAGCCTTTGCCGCTCCCGCCGCGGCGGCGACGCGCTGATGGTCATCGAGACCGACCAGCACATCAAGCCGCATCAGGTGATGTTCATGGCGGACCTTGAGGGCATCCTCTCGGTTACTTATTACGACAAGGAGGCGGAGGACGATGTCTCTGGATTCGATGAGTCAAATCTTTGAGGAGATGGACCGCAGCGGAAAAGAGTTCTGGGAGATCGTGCTCGCGGCCGACATGGAGGACCGGCAGGTCACGCGCGCAGAGTCGATCGCGAAGATGCTGACCGTCTGGCAGGCGATGAAGGACGCCGCGGACTCCTACACCGGCGCGCGGCGCAGCATGAGCGGGCTCGTCGGCGGCGACGGCCTCAAGATGCGGCAGTATTCCATCCGCGGGCAGGCGATGAGCGGCGGCTACGTCAGCGAGGTCATCGCCGAGGCGCTTTCCATGGCAGAGTCCAACGCCTGCATGCGCCGCATCGTCGCCGCGCCCACGGCGGGCGCCTGCGGCGTGCTGCCCGCGGTGCTGCTGCCGCTTTGCAAGTATGAGGATCTCACGCAGCACCAGATTTTGGAGGCGCTCTACGTCGCCAGCGGCATCGGCGCGGTCATTGCGTACCGCGCGGGCATCTCCGGTGCGGCGGGCGGCTGCCAGGCAGAGATCGGCACGGCGGCGGCCATGTCGGCGGGCGCGCTCGTCGCCTTGCGCAAGGGAACCAAGGAGCAGATCGGGAACGCCGTGGCGATGGCACTGAAAAACCTGATGGGCCTTGCCTGCGATCCGGTCGCGGGACTGGTGGAGGTGCCCTGCGTCAAGCGCAACGTCATCGGCGCGGTAGACGCGGTCAGCGCGGCGGACATGGCGCTTGCCGGCATCGAGAGCCGCATTCCCGTCGACGAGGTGATCGACGCGATGGGCGAGGTGGGGCGCCGGCTTCCCGTGGAGCTGCGCGAGACCGCGCTCGGCGGCCTCGCCGCGACGCCGACGGGGCGCACGGTCAAGAAGAGCCTGCGCGAAGGCGTCAACAGCGCAATATCTTAACGAATCCATACAAGGAGGACGAAGCACATGCCCTGCACTACCATTTTGGTCGGCAAAAACGCCGCGAACGACGGTTCCACCATGATCTCGCGCACCGACGACGGCTCGTTTGACGTCAAGAAGCTCGTCGTTGTCGAGCCGAAGGAGCAGCCGAGAAAGTATAAATGCGTCATTTCACATCTTACCGTCGAGTTGCCGGAGAACCCCATGCGCTATACCGCCTGCCCGAGCGTGGACCGCGAAAAGGGCATCTGGGCGGCGACCGGCATCAACGCCGCGAACGTCGGCATGACCGCGACGGAGACGATCACCTCGAACCCGCGCGTGCTTGCGGCGGACCCGCTCGTGG
>CAMVGI010000374.1 GCA_947166955.1 uncultured Clostridia bacterium
CGGGAAAGCACCGCCTCCACGCTGTCCTGGATGTCCTCCATCGCCACAAGGCCGTTTCTGACCTTCGGCAGGAAGTCCGCCGAGACCTTCAGCGCCAGAAAGTCGATGACGCTGTCGTTGTACTCCGTCTTCGTTGCCTCGAACGCCTTTTTGATCGCCGCGGCGATCTTGGTGATGTCGAACTCAACGATCCGTCCGTCGCGCTTGACTACCTCATACATGATTTCTCTCTCCCTTTGCATAGTTCTCTCTATTCCACGCCGCGCAAGAGCACAGACGGAACATACGGTCTTGCGAGATCGGCCATTGCACGCATCTCGTCGTCCGAGAACGCCTCAAGGCCGTCTGCGGCGATCAGATCGCCGGAATCGCGGTACTGCTGCAGATACCATTCCTTTGCGCCCGCGATCCATTCCGCGGCGGCGCGCACGCTCTCGCTCGTGTGCAGCCCGCGCACGAGCGTCGTGCGGAACTCGTAGTCCACCGCGCCGCCGCGGAGCAGGAACTCCTTGCTGCGCTCAATGGCGGCTATGTCCAAAAGCGGCGCTCCCACGGTCTTCGCGTAAAGCTCCGGCGCGTTTTTGACGTCCATCGCCACGCGGTCGACCAGCCCTTCCTCCACGATCGCGCGGAGCCTGTCGGGAAACGACCCGTTAGTGTCGAGCTTGATCTTATAGCCCATCGCGCGAACCGCGCGCAGAAACTCCGCAATATCGCTCTGCAAAAGCGGCTCGCCGCCGCTCACGGCCACGCCGTCGAGGATGCCGCGCCGCCTTTCGAGGAACTCCAGCACCGCCGCCGCGCCGCCGTCTTCTTCCTCAATGCGCTCCGGCAGCACGAGCGAGGCGTTGTGGCAGTACGGGCAGCGGAAGTTGCACCCGCCGGTGAACACCGTACACGCCACCTGCCCCGGATAGTCCAGCAGGGTCAATTTTTGCAGTCCCGCAACGAGCATGGCGTCCTCCGGTCCCCTCACATCTGTTTTACATAATAACCGCAACCCTTGTGGTTGTCAAGACCAAAAACCACAAAATATGGAAAAATTTCTGCTACCGCAGTCTAACAGACCCCAAATGTAGTGGTTTGGGGCTTGCGCGCAAAAAAAGGCCGGAGAAGCGGCGCTTCTCCGGCACATGATTCGCTTCCCGCCCTCAGGTTTCTTCCCGCAGGCGGACCATGAGGATGTATTCCACGCTGCTGTACTCATCGTGGACGTAGTCGATCTTGAGGAACAGTTGGAGCTTCTCTCCCGTCCGATTGGTCATCTCAAAGGCGACGCCGGTCGGTCCGCTCTTCTTTTTTTCCTCCTCCATCTTATGCAGGCGCGCCCCCTCGCTCGCGTCGAGCCGCTCAAGGAACCTGCCGCAGTTGAGTTCCTCCTCGAACTCCTCCTTGCTCAGGCCCATACGGTCGCGCAAACCGTGCACCGCCACCTGATACTTCCACTCCTCGCCCACACGGCGCAGAAACACGATGCTCTCGGACGAGAATTTGGAAAGCAGGCGCATCTGGTTTTGCAGCAGCGTGATCTCCGTGACCTCCTGCATCGCGCCGTAGAAGATCTTGCCGCTCTCGCCCTCCTCCAGATAGTAGAAGTGCTCGTAGAAGCGGCCGAGGGAGCCGTCCGTCCGGTAGACGCCGAACACTCCCTCCGCGCCGTTCAGGCGGTCCTGCTCCGCCCCTCTGAGAAGATTCAGGAAGGTCTGGACGTCGTTCGGGTGAATGTATTGTTTGATGTCGCGCAGGCGCTCGCCGAAGTCCGGCACGTTGACCACGCGGCGGAACTGCTCGTTGTAGCGCACGATGTCCACATTCTCCCCGCCGTCCCAGCAGTAGAACGCCGCCGCGCCGAGGATGTTGTTGAGCATGGAGTCGCTGTAGATGTTCTGATCCATGAATTCGCGGACGCTGAACTGCTGGTTGGAGAAAAATTGGAAGCCGTGCGGGTCAACGTTCTTTTCATCGACGATGAGCGCCTCAAACTCCTCCACCCGTAACGGATGATAATAATAGTAGCCCTGAATGTATTGGCAGCCCAGCTTCGCGAGAAAGTCCGCCTGCTCCGGTTTCTCGACGCCCTCGACGATGATGGGGATGGCGATGGTCTTCGTCATGTTCACGACGGTCTCAAGGATGTGGATACCCTTCTTGTTGGTCGTGTCGTCGAGATGCAGAAACTGCGCGTCGAGCTTGATGACGTCCACATTGAGCTGGCGGAGCATGTTGAGCGAGGAATAGCCGCTGCCGAAATCGTCCATCAGGATGAGGAAGCCCTTGTCGCGCAGCCGCTGCGCCGCATCACGGATGATCTCCGTGTCGTTGACATAGGCGGACTCCGTGATCTCGATCTTCAGCGCGCTTTTGGGCAGCTCATACTTCTCCGTCAGCCGCTCGATGTACTCGGGCACGTCGATGGCAAAGAAGTCGACCTGGGCGACGTTGACGGAAATGGGGACCAGACGGTGCCCGTCCTTCATCCAGCGGTGCAGCCAGCGGCACACCTCTTCCCACATGTACTCGTCCAG
>CAMVGI010000375.1 GCA_947166955.1 uncultured Clostridia bacterium
GCGTATAGCCGCCGCCTCCGTAGACAAGGCCGTTCCAGCCGTAATAGGTGGAGACGGTGTCCTCGGTGTAGGTCTTCGCCTTGGCGCTCGTGCTGCTCTTTAAAACGTCCGTCGGGACGCCCGCCATGCGCACGCACCACGACGCGAACTCCGAGCACCACGCGTTGCCGACGCTGCCGAGATAGCGGCCGTATTCGGTGTAATCGCCGCCGCCGTTTCGGCTGCCGCCGCCAAGGTCCGCGGCGCCGTCGCCCTCGTGATAGCCCTTTTGCGAGAGCGCGACCGCGATCATATCGTCGCGGAAGCTGCCCGTCAGCTCCACCTGCGCGAGACGCTCAAAGTAGACGCTGCCCCGGTACTCCGCCGACTCCGTGGCGGCGGCGTCCGCCTCGGCGGGCGCGTCGCGGAACGCGCCGGCGTCGAGGGAGACGCCCTCGGGCAGCGTGAGGTCCGTGAGAGCGTAGCAGTTCTGAAACGCCCACGCGCCGATGCTTCCGACGCTCTCGGGGAGTACGGCGGATTCCAGCTTCTCAAAGTTCTGGAACGCGCGGCTGCCGATGCGCGTGACACCCTCTTGTACCACGAGCCGCTTCACCGTATGGCGGTATTGGTGCCACGGGCGGCTGACGATGTCGGGCGACGCCTCGCCGTATTTGTTGTAGTCGGGGATGGCGCCGCTGCCGCCGACGGTCAGCGTGCCGTCTTCGGACAGCGACCAGCGCAGGCCGTCCACCGTGCCGCCCGCCGTATCCGCCGCCAGCGTCGGCGGCGCGAGACCGAACAGCAGGCATAGGACGAGAACGGCGCTCAAAACGCTCCTTTTCATGCAAATCACTCCCTTGCCGTATGAAATATCGGTATCATGCCTGCATTATAGGGCGCCGCGCGGGAAAGCGCATCGTACCATCGGGCAATTTTGAGAGGGGAGGAGACGCATGCGCGCACGCCGCAACATATTAAATTCAATTATGATATAAAAAATTTGCATTTGGGGGTTTACAACGGTGCCGCTTTATGTTAAGTTAAGGCGGGAAGCCGAGTATTTTGGATTATTGTGTGTTTTTGAAATTTTCGGCTTCGGAGGTTGAAAATGGGCAAGAAAAAGAAGACTCTGAAATTGAGGCTGACGCTGCTTTCGGCGATCCCCGTGCTCGCGGCGTGCCTCATCCTTGTGCTTGTGTATATTTTCGTGAGCTACAACAAGTACATGGCGATGTACAAGAGCGAGGGTCTCGCGGTCTCCAAGGCGTACGTGTCCTCCGTGGATTACACCATCTCCACGCTGGGTCAGCAGTTCGACGTCGTTTCCAAGAACGCCGACGTCGTCAACGAGACGATCCCCCTTGACCAGCGCAAGGCGCTGCTCAAGGACATCGCCTCCACGAGCCTGTTCAAGGACTTCTCGATCGCGTACAGCACGGGCAAGACCTACAGCGACACCGATATTTCCGAGCGCGAATATTTCCGTCAGGCGATGGCGACGAAGAACGCCTATATCTCCAGCCCCGTCATCCGCAAGACCGACAACTCCATCACGATCATGATGGGCAAGTACTTCAACGCGAACGGCAAGGATTACGTGGCCTACGGCGGCCTGAGCGCCGAGACGTTCTCCGACCTCATCAAGGACGTCCACTATGAGGAAAACGGCATCGCGTTCATCATGGACAAGAGCGGCGTCGTCGTGGGCACGAGCACGCAGCTCGTCCCGCAGCTCGAAGAGCTTGCCGGCGAGCACAAGCTCGGCGATTCCGTCACCAAGGCGGTCGGCGAGATCCTCAAGGGCAAGGAGGGCAACACCACGTTCAAGCTCTCCGGCGTCGAGTACACCGCGGCCTACGCGCAGATCAGCAACGTCGAGGGCTGGTATATCGTGACGGCGACGCCCACGCAGCCCATCAAGGCGAGCATCGCCAAGGCGGCGGTCGCGATCGTCGTCATCGCCGCGCTCTCCACGCTGACCGCCGTCGTGGTCACGGGCATGCGCATCAAGAACATCGCCGGCCCCGTTGCGGCGACCGCGCAGCGCATGCAGGAGATGGCGGAGGGCGACATCACCACGCCCGCGCAGGTCTACAAGACCAACGACGAGATCGAGACGATGTCCGAGGCGGCGCAAACGCTGATCACGAACATGAGCGCGATCATCGGCGACCTCTCCTCCGTGCTCGACAGCGTTTCGCGCGGCGACCTCACCGCGCGTCCCGGCGTCGCGTATCCGGGCGACTTCGGCAAGATCGAAAACTCCATCAGCCGCATTCTCGCCTCGCTCAACCAGATCATGTCCGGCGTCAGCACGAGCAGCACGGACGTTCTCACCGGCTCGGTGCAGATCGCGGAAGGCTCGCAGTCCCTCGCCGAAGGCACCACGCGTCAGGCGTCCGCCATCGAGGAGATCTCCGCCACCATTCAGGACGTCTCCACGCAAATTGCGACGACCGCGGACAACGCCTCGCAGGCGGGCCAGCTCTCCGAGAAGACGCAGGAGAAGGTCAACTATCAGGACGCCGAGATCCAGAACATGG
>CAMVGI010000376.1 GCA_947166955.1 uncultured Clostridia bacterium
CGTCCATGCCGTTTTCCGCGACGTACTTGCGCTTGTAGCGGAAATCCATGAGCGTTGACATGTTGTCGTCGACCTGCAAAACGATGTCGCCGCCCGCGCCGCCGTCGCCGCCGTCGGGGCCGCCCGCCGCGACGTACTTCTCGCGGTGGAACGCGACCGCGCCGCCGCCGCCCTTGCCGGCGCAGACGCTGATGCGCGCGGTGTCTACAAATCCTGCTGCCATGGAATACCTCCGAAAAGAATCTCTGTTTGCGCTTATTTTACCCGCTTTTTATATCTGCGTCAAGGCTGCCTTGCCGGAATCGGAAAAAAGTGGTAGAGTAAGGCGAAAAAATTTTTTACGATTTCCTGTAACGAACCGTTCCGGTTTTGCATCAACTGCACGGAACGGACGAAAGGGGGCGGAAACGTGCAGCCGATGGACGAGATCTATCAGCAATACGCGCAGACGGTCTACCGATATTTACTCTCGCTCACGCGCGACGGCGATCTTGCCGAGGAGCTGACGCAGGAGACGTTTTTCCAGGCGATCCGTTCGGCCGACCGTTTTGACGGGAGCTGCGCGGTTTCCACCTGGCTGTGCGCCATCGCGAAAAACGCGCTGCGCACCTATCGCCGCAAGCATCCGGAGACCGAAGACGTCGACGACCAGACTCTCTTTGCACCGTCCGCGGAGGCGGACGCGGAGGAGGAATCGGGCAGGGTGGAGGTACTCAAACGGCTGCACGCCCTGCGAGAGCCATACCGCGAGGTGCTGTATCTGCGCGCGTTCGGCGGACTATCCTTCCGCGAGATCGGCGAGGTGCAGGGCAAGACGGAGAATTGGGCGCGCGTCACGTTCTACAGGGGAAAGGAACTGCTGAGAAAGGAAGTGGAAGAAAATGGCTGATCTTCCGTGCGAGGTCGTGCGCGACCTGCTGCCGTCCTATGTGGACGGATTGACGAGCGAGACGACGAACCGGCTCGTGGACGAGCATGTGGAGACCTGCGCGCCCTGCCGCGCGGCGCTTACCGCCATGCGCGCGCCGGAGAAAAAACCGCAGGAGGGTGAGAAACGGGAAATCGACTACCTCAAAAAGAACAAGCGCCGCAACCGCGCCGTGGTGCTGTGGAGCCTCGCGGGAGCGCTCGTACTGGCGCTCGCGGTGCTGTTCGTGCGTATGTTCCTCGTCGGGGAGGAACTGTACGGCGACGCCGTCCCGAGCAATATCCGCGTGGAGGGGAACCATTTGTCGGCGGATGTCGACTGCGTGGACAGCTTTCACGCCATCGCGAGCGTAAATGTCGAGGAGAAGGACGGCGTTGTGATGCTGCGTGTGAAGGGTGCGGCGCCGGGGTTGCTGCACGATGGCAGGCGGCACATTGAGTATGAGGCGTCCGCGCCGATTTCTGAGGTGCGCACGCCGGTGCAGATCTACTGGGCGGACGGGACCGCCATCAGCAAGCTCGCGTCCGACGTATTCCTTACGCGCCATGATTACGTGGGCGATATGCCGGCGAACGGCCGCACGGCGAACGCACTGCACCTCTATGAGACGTTCGGCCCGTATGAAAATGAGCTGACGACCTCCGAGCGCCCCTACTGCTGGACGTTCAAGCTGCAAAGCGACTTTGCCGCGCAAGACGACCTTGTCTTGGTGCAGAAGATGGATGAGGTATCCTATGTTCTGCTCGCCGTGGTCGGCAATCTTGACGTGGTGGCGTTTGACTACACCGTAAACGGTACGATGAACGGCCACCGTCAGATATCGGCGGAGGCGGCGTCCGCTCTGCTCGGCAGGGACATTAAAACCTGCGCCGACAGTCCGAAGGCGCTCGAAGAGCTGATTCGAGAGGTGCGGCTCTGGTGAGCCTGTACAAAACAGAAAAGCCCCGCGGCATCGCCGCGGGGCTTTTCATCAAATCGCTTACTCCTCGGTGGGATAGACGCAAGCCTGCTTGCGATCCTTGCCGAGACGCTCAAAACGGAGCGTGCCGCTCTCCTTGGCATAGAGCGTGTCGTCGGAGCCGATGCCGACGTTCTTGCCGGGGTGGATGCGGGTACCGCGCTGGCGAACGAGAATGTTGCCCGCGAGGACGTACTGACCGTCGGCGCGCTTGAGGCCGAGACGCTTGGACTCGGAATCGCGGCCGTTCTTGGTCGAGCCCATACCTTTTTTATGAGCGAAGAACTGAAGACCGATGTTCAGCATAGTAGTGCCATCCTTTCTGTAAGATGATGCGTAGGGAGAGGAGGATCAGCCCTCCATGACTTCGATGTTGTCCGGATACTCATCGTGCAGCTCTGTGAAGTAGAGCATCAGCCCCGCCAGCAGAGACTGGCAGGTGTTCTCCGCCATGGCAGACAGGCCGCCGGGGAGACGAAACTCGATGGAGCCGGATTTCTGGTGGACCTTGACAGAGGCGGCGAGCCCCAGCACGTCGTTGATCGTGGCGTCCACGACCCGCACGGCGCTGGTGACGGCGGCGCAGACGATGTCGCTGCCCGCGTCGGCATAGCCGCTGTGGCCCTTGGCATCAAAAC
>CAMVGI010000377.1 GCA_947166955.1 uncultured Clostridia bacterium
CCCGACAGCGCGGCGCCTTGCGAGCGTTTCCTGCGAGGATATGTACGCGCTCGCACGCGCGGGCGCGCAGGTGCTTCATGACAAGTGCGTGCGTCTTGCGCAAAGGCGCGGCGTCATGCTGGAGGTACACTCCTGCGCGGCGGGCGGCGCTGGTACGCGCGTGGTTGCGGAAGAATGCGGCCGCGGCGTGACGGGGGTGACCTGCCGGATGCGCGAGGGGGACGAGTACGCCGCCGTCACGCTCGTCGGAAGGGCCCTGCCGTCCCTGCGGCTGGAAAAGGAGGCGATCCTTGCCCTTAACGCAGCGGACATTATCGTACACGGCGTCGACGCAGGGGAGCGGACGCTGACGTTGTATGTGGAGAAAACCCGTTTCCGCGAGGCAATATGCGCCGTTCACGACGCGACAATATAGTAGACACACGAAAATATCCGATAGATTTTCCACTTTGGAAAATCTATCGGATATGGTAATAAGTCGACGCAAAAACGCGACGATTTCGGGCTTTGAACGGCCCTCATAAAGTATCTTGCAAAGCGCGCTGCGGCGTGATATACTCTACTGGTATGCGAGAGGAGGCGTGCAGATGGCAGACGCGAAGATATTGGCGGTCGCAGGCAAGGGCGGCGTCGGCAAAACCTCCGTTTCCGCCGCCATGATCCGGCTGCTGACGCGCGCGTATCCCGATAAGCGCATTCTCGCCATTGACGCAGACCCCGCGGTGGGGCTTTCCACGGCGCTCGGTGTCGAGCCGGACAAAACGCTCGATGATATTCGCAAGGAGGTTGCCGGCGAGGTCACGGAGCGCGCGGGCGGCGGCGGGAGCGACATTCTGGAGAGCGTCAGAGGCCGGCTGCTGGATGCGATGCTGCACCGCAACGGCTATGATTTCTTCGCCATCGGACGTCCGGAGACGGCTGGCTGCTACTGTGCGGTGAACACCTATCTGCGGCAGGTCATCGGCCTGCTGATCCACGACTACGACTATGTGGTGGTGGACAGCGAGGCGGGCATCGAGCAGGTCAACCGTCGGGTGCTGGAAAAGGTGACGCATCTGCTTCTTGTCTCCGACGCGAGCCGGAAGGGAACGCAGGTCATCCAGACGGTCAAGCGCGTGGCGGACGAGCTGACGATGTACGAAAAGTGCGGCGCGCTCATCAACCGTGTGACCGACGATGCGGCGATGGCGTTTGTGGATACGGGGGACATTCCCGTTCTTGCGGTCATCGGAGAAGACGCGGAACAAACGGAATTCGACATCCTCGGCAAGAGCGTTTTCGATTTGCCGGACGACGCGGCGATCCTGCGCGGCGCGGAGGAAGCGCTCAAAAAGCTTACCATACTTTAAAGGGGGACAAGCGCCATGCATGAACACGAGCACGAACACACCTATACGCACTCCCACCCGCACGAGCACGCGCAGGGACACGAGCAGGAGCATACGCACAGCCACGACCACGCGCATGAGCACGACCATGCCGCGCTCTCCGGCGACGTTGCGCCTGCGGAGCGAACGAAGGCGCTGCTGGCGTATATGATCGACCACAACGAGCATCACGCTTCGGAGCTTTCCGAGCTGGTGGACAGCCTCGACGGCGCGGCGCGCAAACGACTGCTGGAGGCCATTGGCAGCTTTGAGGTCGCAAACGTGCAGCTGCGCGAGGTGCTGGAGCTGGTGAAGGGAGAGTAAACATGTGCCTCTCAAGCGTTTACAAGAACGAGCGGGCGAAAGAAAACCTGCTTGCCTCCGACGTTGCCTCCATTGAAAGCGAGAACGGCACGGTCACGCTGACCGATCTGTTCGGACGCACCCTCACGGTCGAGGGGACGCTCAAGCGCGCCGATCTGACGGGCGGCGTGGTGATTTTGCAGGTCAATTCTTAAGATAGATTTTCCAATAACACAATAGAAGAGGAGTTTGGTAGCCATGTATCGAATCGTAACCAAAAGGGCGCTGACGCCGACGCTTGTGCTCATCGAGATCGAAGCGCCGATGATCGCGAAGAAGGCCGAGCCCGGGCAGTTCATCATCCTGCGCGTGGACGAGGAGGGCGAGCGCATTCCCATCACGATCCACGACTTTGACCGCGAGAAGGGCACCGTGTCGATCATCTATCAGATCGTCGGCGCGACGACCGCGAAGCTCAACCAAAAGCAGGAGGGCGACTATATTCAGGACTTCGTCGGCCCCCTCGGCAACGCGACCGTGATGCCGGGCGTGAAGAAGGTCGCCGTCGTCGGCGGCGGCGTGGGCACGGCGATTGCGTTCCCCGTGGCGAAGAAGCTGCACGAAAGCGGCGTCCACGTCGACCTGATCGTGGGTTTCCGCAACAAGGACGTCGTGGTGCTTGAGGATGAGTTCAAGAAGGCATGTACCAACTACTTCGTCGGCACGGACGACGGCTCGTACGTCCGCAAGGCGCTTGTGACGGAGCTTTTGGAGGAGCAGATCAACGCGGGCGCGAATTATGACGCGGTGTTCTGCGTGGGACCCATGATGATGATGATGTACCTGTCGAGCT
>CAMVGI010000378.1 GCA_947166955.1 uncultured Clostridia bacterium
TTTTCTTCCGTCTTTTCCGCTTCTTTTCCGTTGCGCCGCGGCGAGCGTGATGGTCGCGACAAGCAGGTTCTGCCACGAGCCGAGCGGATACGCGCTCGATGAACCGAAGGACGAAACGCCTACGTTCAGAATGCTCAGGCCGATGGCGATGACCACGCAGGACGAGAGCAGCGGCGTGATGATCTTGCGCCAATACTGCGCCGTGAGGCCAAGGATGCCCTCGAAAACGCCGCCGACGATGATCGCGCCGACCATGATGCCGTAATCCTGCGACGCGGAGGTCATGCAGGCGGCGAGGAACGTAAAGCTCAATCCCATCACCACGGGCAGGCCCGAGCCGATCCTCCAGATGGGGTAGAGCTGGATGAGCGTGCCGATGCCGGCGATGATCATGCAGTTTTGCAGCAGCCGCGCCGTCTCCACGGCGGTGAACGGCGCGCCATTGTATACCGCGACGGAGGCGATGATAATGAGCGGCGTGATGTTGGCGACGAACATCGCCAGCACGTGCTGCAGGCCGAACGGGATCGCCTTGCCGATGGGCACCCGCCCGTCCAGCCGATAGATGTTTTCAATGCTTTCCGCGTGTGTTTCCTTGCCTTGCATGGGGAGACCTCCTAAAGCTGTATTCGTCTCTATGATACAACGCGCGCGGCAGTTTTTCAATACTATTTGTAAGATGACCAAAAAATTTTTTAGGAGGCGGAAAAGGAAAGACCCGCAGCTTGCGCCGCGGGTCTTTCCTTTGAGAGATGTGTGCGTCAGCCGATGCCGCCGAGAGCGGCGCCGGCGATCAGAGCGATCAGGGCAAGCGCGCAGTAGACATACTTGCCGAGGGGGAAGAACCAATTGCCGAGCGGCTTCTTGATGCCTTCGCTGACAGCGCTCTCCGCGGTCTCCTTCTTGAGGACCCAGAAGAACATGATGCCGGCGAGCAGGGCGCCCAGCGGGCAGATGTAGATCGAAACGACGTCCATCCACTGGGAGGTCCAGGGCTGGATGAGGATCGAGATCACGCAGCCGATGCCGCCGATGGTGGCGACGGCGGGGATGCGCTTGAAGTTGAACTTCTCCTGCATGAACGCGACGGGCGCTTCATACAGGTTGACGATGGAGCTCACGCCCGCGAACAGCACGCAGATGAAGAAGATCATGCCGACGATGCGGCCGCCCTTCATGCCGTTGAGCACCGCGACGAGGTAGATGAACATCAGGCCGGGGCCGCCGCTTTCCGGCGTCGTGCCGCCCGCCGCCATGGCGGGGAGGATGACGAACGCGGCGAGCAGCGCGGCGATCGTATCAAAGAGGGCGACGTTGCGCGCGGAGGAGGGAAGATCCTCGCTCTTGGAAAGGTACGAGCCGTAGATAACGGAGCCGTTGCCCGCGACGGACAGGGAGAAGAACGCCTGACCGAACGCGAAGATCCACACCTGCGGATTCGCGAGACCGGCGAGGTCGATGGTGAAGATGTACTTGTAGCCGTCGCCCGCGCCGGGGAGGGTCGCGATGTAGATGCCGAGGATGACGAACAGGCCGAACAGCAGGGGCATCATGATCTTGTTGGCTTTCTCGATGCCGCCGGCAACGCCCATCGCCATGATGGCGAGGGAAATGATGAGGCCGATGATCTGCCACACGCCGTTGCCGATGCCGAAGATGCCGTTTTGGAACATCATGCCGATGGCCTCGCCGAGGCTGCCCGCCTCGGGCGCGGTCTTGATGAATTCGCCCAGAACGCCGGTGGTGGGGTCAAGCTCGGTGCCGAGGCTGTACAGGCTGCCGGTGATGCCCATCCAGCAGTACTTGAAGATCCAGCCCATGACGACCGTGTAGCCGATGGCGAGCATCATCGCGCCGATGATGGGGATGGCGCCGATGCCTTCGCCGAGCTTACGGTTGCCGTTCTTCTCCTCGGTGCACTTGCCGAACGCGCCGACGGGACCCGCCTGCGCCCAGCGGCCGAGGGCGAACTCCTCGATGACGCCGGAAGAGCCGACGAGCACGACGAAGATGAAATACGGGATGAGGAAGGTCAGACCGCCGAACTTGGAGACCATGATGGGGAAACGCCAGATGTTGCCCATGCCGACGGCGGAGCCGATGCAGGCGAGGATAAAGCCCCACTTGCTTTGGAAGCCGTCGCGCTTTTCGAGGGATTGATTGCTCATTTTTTTACTCCTTCTCCTAAATGAAACTGAAAGAATAAGCGGCGACCGCAAAACCTATTCAGTTTGCGGCCGCCGCCGATTCACACATGTGATTTCTGCGCACTTTCCACGCGGCGCAGATTACGCAGGATTGTTAGAAAACCTTACTTGTTGGGGTACGGCTCGAGGAAGGCGTGGAAGTGACGCATCGGCAGGTTGTGGCCCCAGACGATACGCATGTTGGGGATGTTCTCACGATCCTCGTAGAGCGCCTTGACCGCGGCGATGACGTAGTCGAGATGCTCCTGCGTGAGACGGCTGCGGTCGATGGCGAAGCGAACGACGTTCGCGACCTCGGCCTGCTGCTCCG
>CAMVGI010000379.1 GCA_947166955.1 uncultured Clostridia bacterium
GGATCTTCATCATTTCCTGACCGACGGCGCCCGTCGCGCCGAGGATGCCTACGTTTACGTTTTTCATAAAGTGCCCCTCCTAAAAATGGCTTACGCCGATTTGTGGTTTCTTACAAAGCTGTCGTACAGGACGCGGATGGCCTGCTCGAAGTCCTTTTCCTCCACGCCGACGATGATGTTCAGCTCGTCGGGACCCTGCGTGATCATACGCACGTTCACGCCGTGGCGTCCGAGCGTTGCGAACAGCTTGCCGGACGTGCCGAGGCGGTTCGCCATCTTCCGGCCGACGGCGGCGACGATGGCAATATGCTCCGCCACCGTAATACTATTCGGCTTGAGCTCCTTTTGCAACTCGCCGAGCACCTCGTAAAGGCGGTTGCTCACCTCCTGGGCGTTGACCATGAGGGAGACCGTGTCAATGCCGGAGAGGATGAACTCGACGTTGATCTCATGCTTTTCCAGCACCTCCATGATCTTGAGCAGTACGCCGTGCTCGGACGAGAGACTGGTTTTTGCGACCGTGATGATGGAAAAGCCCTTCTTTCCGGCAATGCCGGTGATGAAGGTGTCGTTGTCGCTGTCCTCCTGCTCGTCGTTGATGGTTTCGAGGATCATCGTGCCGGGATGTTTCGGGTCGTTCGTGTTGCGGATGTTGAGGGGGATGTGCTTTTCGCGCACGGGAAAGATCGTGCCCTCGTGGAGCACCTGCGCGCCGACGTAACTCAGCTCGCGCAGCTCGTTGTAGGTGACGAACGGGATGGGCGCGGGGTCGTTGATGATGCGTGGGTCGGCCATCAGGATACCGGACACGTCCGTCCAGTTTTCATACACATCCGCGTCCAGCGCCGCCGCCGCGAGCGCGCCGGTGATGTCGCTGCCGCCGCGGCTGAACGTTTTGATATGCCCGTCCGGCATCACGCCGTAGAAGCCGGGCAGCACCACGCCGCGTCCGTCCGCCGCGCGGCGCAGCGCCTCATAGCTCGCGTCCTGATCGACGCTGCCGTCGAAGCGGAACTTGACCCAAAGCGCGGAATCGACAAAATCGAAGCCGAGGTACGCCGCCATCAGCTTCGCGGAGAAGTATTCGCCGCGCGAGGCCAGCTCGTCCTTGGAGATGCCGCTTTGCATCTTTTCCCACAGCGCGTCGAACTCGGGATCGAGGTCGATCCCCAGCTTGCAGTCGCGGATGATGTCGTTGTAGCGCCCGCGGATCATGTTAAAGATGTCGTCGCTTGCCACGCCGTATTTGATATGTGCGGCGCAGAGATAGAGAAGATCGGTGATCTTGTGGTCGTCCTTGAAGCGCTTGCCCGGCGCGGAGACCACCACGACGCGGCGCGCGGGGTCGGACTGCACGATCGAGCGCACCTTGGCGAATTGGCTTGCGTCCGCGCAGGACGTGCCGCCGAATTTAACTACTTTCAGCATACTTTCTGCTCCCTTTACTTTCTGCGCGGGGCGGTCACGCGCGCCATCAGCGCGGTGGGGTCGTCCCTGCGATACCCTTCGTAGACCTCGAACGCCTGCGCGACGGTGTAATCGCCGAAGAAGACGTACTCGCCGCCGCGGCGGAAGAACCAGCGGCCCTCGGCGCCGCTGTTGTCCACGGCGCAGGGCGTGCAGCGGTCGGTGTAATAGCTGCCGCAGCCCGCGGCCACCTCCAAACAGTCGGCGAGCACGTTGGACGCGGTGGGGAAGCCGCCCGCGCCCGCGCCGGAGAAGCTCTGCTTGCCGATGCGCCGCGCATAGAGCGAGACGAGGTTGCCCGTGCCGTCGGTGTGCGCCTCGGGCGCGGAGGCGGGGAAGAGCGTCGGGCAGACGTACGCCGCCACCTTGTCGCCGTTCTTTTCCGCGCGCGCAATGAGTTTGAAGGTAAGCCCAAGCTCCGCCGCCTTGGCGATGTCGGCGCTCGTGATGTGCGAGATGCCGAGGCAGGGCACGTCCTCCTCGCGGATGGACACGCCGAAGGCGAGGTCGGCGGAGAGCACGAGCTTGCGCCGCGCGTCGTAACCCTCCACGTCCGCCGTGGGGTCGGCCTCGGCGTAACCGAGCGCCTGCGCTTCCTTTAAAATCGCGTCGTAATCCGCGCCCTTGTTCGTCATGGCGGAGAGCATGTAGTTCGTCGTACCGTTCAAAATGCCCTCGACCGCGTCGATGGCGTCCATGCGCTCCGCGCGCGCAAGCGATACGAGCCACGGAATGCCGCCGCCCGCCGCTGCCGTGCAGCGCAGGGAGACGCCGCACTCGCGCGCGAGCGCGAGCAGCTCGCCATAGTGCGCGCACATGAGCTGCTTGTTCGCAGTGACGACGTGCTTGCCCGCGCGCATCGCGGCGGCAATATAGGAATAGGCGGGCTCAAGGCCGCCCATGACCTCCACGACGGTATCCACGCCCGGGTCGCGCACGATCTCATCGAAATCCGCCGTCACGGCACAGGTAAGCTCCGGACGGAGACGGCGCGACAGCAACGCGCCAATGGTAACGCCGTCTTGCTCGCATACCATCTTGTACAAATGC
>CAMVGI010000380.1 GCA_947166955.1 uncultured Clostridia bacterium
CAGGCTGCTGGAGGGCGGCAAGGACCTCTCCGGCGGCCAGCGCCAGCGCATCGAAATCGCGCGCGTCCTCGCGCAGGATCCTTCGGTCATCATCATGGACGAGGCGACGAGCGCGCTCGACGCCAAGACCGAGTACGAGGTGGTCAAGGCGATCAAGGACCGCGGTATCACCTGCATCGTGATCGCACACCGGCTTTCCACCATTCGCGACTGCGACGAGATCGTGGTCATGGACCACGGCAAGGTCGTCGAGCGCGGCACCCACGACGAGCTGATGGCGCTCGGCGGCGCGTATGTCGAGCTCGTCACGAGCGAGTAAGGGGGGTGCCGATATGGGTTGGTTTGACGAACAGATCCGAGACCGCAAGCTTCACGACGAGGAGGCGTTTGAGGAATCCTTCCTCAAAATCGCCGGCTCGGTCATGGGCAAGCGCCTCACGCTCAGCGCCGAAAACGAGGCCGACGCAAAGGACGCCGTCGGCGACATTCTCAAATACTATCACATCAAAAGCACGGAGGTCCCGCCCGAGCTCAAGGACGTGAACGAGCAGATCGACTATCTGCTGCGCCCGCACGGCATCATGCGCCGGAACGTTACGCTGGAGAAGGGGTGGCATAAGGACGCCTACGGCGCGATGCTCGCCAAGCGCTCCGATACGGGCGCGCTGACCTCGCTCATTCCGAGCGGGGCGGGCGGCTATACCTTCTTCGACGAAACGCTCGGCAGACGCGTGCGCGTCACGCGCAAAAACGAGGGCGTCATCGAGAAGGAGGCGGTCGCGTTCTATGTGCCGTTCCCGCAGAGGCCCCTTACCATTCCGGAGTTGTTCAAGTATATCATCGGGCTTTTTGAGCCGTCCGACGCCGCGGCGTTCGTTCTCTCGACGCTGGCGGTCACGCTCGTGGGCCTGCTGACGCCGAAGATCAACCGGATGCTCTTTTCCGACGTGCTGCTCTCCGGTTCCGACCGGATGCTTGCCGCGGCGGCGGTGTTCCTCGTCTGCGCGATGCTTGCGAGCCTGCTGATAGATGCGGCCAAGTCGATCACGGGCGCGCGGCTCAACACGAAGATGCGGCTTTCGGTCGAGGCGGCGACGATGATGCGCATTCTGGCGCTGCCGCCGAGCTTTTTCAAGGATTACGCCTCCGGCAACCTCGCGAGCCGCGCGCAGCAGCTCAACGGCCTGTGCGAAACGCTCGTTTCGTCGGTGATGGCGGTGGGCTTCACGAGCCTCTTTTCCCTCATCTACGTCGGGCAGATCTTCACATTCGCGCCGTCGCTGGTCGCGCCGTCGCTGACGGTGCTGCTCGCAACGATCCTGCTTTCGACCGTCTCGGCGCTGTGGCAGATGAAACTGTCCAAGGAACGCATGGAGCTTGCCGCGAAGGAAAGCGGCATGAGTTACGCGCTCATTTCGGGTGTGCGCAAGATCAAACTCTCCGGCGCGGAGAAACGCGCGTTCGCGCGCTGGGGCACGCTGTACGCGCGGATGTCCGAAATCGCCTACAATCCTCCGACGTTTCTCAAGCTGGGCAGCGTCATCACGACGGCGATCGGGCTGTTCGGGACGATCGTCCTCTACTACACGGCGGTAAAAAACGGCGTGAGCGCCGCGGACTACATGGCGTTCAACGCCTCGTTCGGCATGGTGTCGGGCGCGTTTTACGCGCTCGCGGGCATCGCGCTGACGGTGGCGGGCATCCAGCCCACGCTTGAGCAGTGCAGGCCCATCATGGAGACGGTGCCCGAAGCGGGCGACGACAAGAAGATCGTCACCCGCATCAGCGGCGGCATCGAGCTGAACAACGTCACGTTCCGCTACAAGGAGAACATGCCGCCGGTGCTCGACAATCTCTCGCTCAAGATCCGGCCGGGGCAGTACGTCGCCATCGTCGGCAGGACGGGCTGCGGCAAGTCCACGCTCACGCGCATCATGCTCGGCTTTGAAAAGCCCGAGAAGGGCGCGGTGTACTACGACGGCAAGGATCTCAGCACGCTTGAGCTCAGCTCGCTGCGCCGCAAGATCGGAACGGTCATGCAGCAGGGGCGGCTCATTCAGGGCGACATCTTCTCCAACATCACGATCTCCGCGCCGTGGCTGACGCTCAACGACGCGTGGGAGGCGGCGGAGATGGCAGGCATGGCGGACGATATCCGCGCGATGCCGATGGGCATGAACACGCTCATTTCCGAGGGCCTCGGCGGCATCTCGGGCGGACAGCGCCAGCGCTTGATGATCGCCCGCGCCGTCGCGCCCAAGCCGAAGATCCTCATTTTCGACGAGGCGACGAGCGCGCTCGACAACATCACGCAGAAGAAGGTCTCCGAGTCGCTCGACAAGCTCAAATGCACGCGCATAGTTATAGCGCACAGACTTTCCACGATCCGGCAGTGCGACCGCATCATAGTGCTCGACAACGGCAGGATCGCGGAGGACGGCACGTTCGACGAGCTTGTTGCGAAGAACGGCGTTTTTGCCGGACTTGTCGCACGGCAGAGAGTGGACGGCTGA
>CAMVGI010000381.1 GCA_947166955.1 uncultured Clostridia bacterium
CTTTACGCCTTCGCGCGCGAGAACATGCCGCGCAGCACGGCGGCGGGCACGCTCTGCGCCTGCTTCCGGTAGACCTGACCGCCGAGGATCGTCTGTTCGACGCGCAGCGTATCCAGACGGTCGGCGGGCGTTTCGTAGGGGTTCGCGGAGAGGATGACCATGTCGGCGACCTTGCCTGTCTCCAGCGACCCGCGCTCGACTTCGTCGAAGGTCGCCCAATAGCCGTTGTAGGTCGCCATGCGCAGCGCGTCGCGGATGGACACGCGCTGGTCGGGGTTGGAGTGGTTGACCGCCTTGTAAAGCCACACGATGGGGTCGGGGGATGTGCAGGGCGCGTCGCTGCCGAACGAGACGACGCAGCCGCGCTCCATAAAGGTGCGCACCGGATTGAGCGCGGCGTTGCGCTCGTGGCCGAGCAGCTTTTCCGTGTACTCGCTCGGCTCCTGACGCCAATTGTCGAAGGCGATCTGCATGGGAAGCTGGATGTGGTACTTTGCGCAGATGTCGATGCCCTCGCTCGTGGGGAGGCACGCGTGGATGATGCCGTGGCGGTGGTCGTCGCGGGGATAGTCGTCGAGCGCCGCGCGGAGCGCGCGCGTCGCCTGATCGAAGGCGCGGTCGCCGATGGCGTGCATCTCGATCTGGAGGCCGAGACGGTTTGCCGCTTTGCAGAACGCCGTTACCTGCTCGTCGGTATAGTAGAGCACGCCGGAGTTCGACGGGTCGCTTGCGTACGGCTCGTTCATGGAGGCGTCCTGCGAGCCGAAGCAGCCGTCGAGCGCGCAGGCGAAGCAGCCGCCGATGCGCGGCAGATGCCGCGCCGTCGCGACCTTCGGATTCATCGACTGCGGGAAGACGCGGATCTGCATTCCACTCTGCACGCTCTTTGCGAACCACGTTTCCATGGAGATGTCGGCGTTGAACGCGAAGCCGACGCCGCTGACGCTGTGGATCAGGCCGATGCCGCGGCTCGCTTCGTAGTCCGCCGCGCCCTGCATGTCCCGCAGCAGCTCGGTGATGGGGATGGAGTTGGTGATGTAGTCGGAGACGGCGAAAAACGCCTCCTGATTCATCTCGCCCGTGTCGGCATGATAGCCGCGCAGCGTCCGTACCTTCTCCGGCAGCTTGTTCAAAAGCGCCGTGTTCACCACGCAGGCGTGTCCGTCATACTTGACGAGGAAGAGCGGCTTGCCGTGCGTTACGCCGTCAAGCTCGGCGCGGCTGACGAGGCGGCGCTCCTCGACGGAGTAGGGCGACGCGCCGAAGGCGATGAGCGCCTTAGCCGTGTCCACCATTTGCAGGATCTGCCCGTTGGAGGTGGCTTCCATGACGTTGAGCCCCGCGTGGAACGCGGAAAAGGACGCGAAATGCTGGTGCGTGTCGGCAAAGGCGGGGATCAACGCCCGCTCGCCGAGGCGGACGCGCTCCGCCGTTTCATATTGCGCGGGAAGGTCGTTTCCGACGTAGACGATCCGCCCGCCGTCCTCGACCAGATAGCCGCACACATCGTCGGTTTTGTTTACGGTGAGGATGCTGCCCTCATAAATTTTCATGCTGCCGCCTCCTTTTTTAAACTGCAAACAGTATAACACAAGAGCGCCAAAAAGCAAATTTCGGCTTTTTCTGTATTTGGGGGTTGTTCTTTGCCCATAAAGTGTGGTATTCTATAAGCGTAGGATTATGTGGATACACCAGACCTAAGCAGGAGGCGCTTATGTCCCAACCGATTCCAACCTGGTGCTGGTATTGCAAGCAGGAGATTCCCGCCGAGGCGGGACAGTGTCCGTCCTGCGGCAAACCGTTGACCGACGCGACGAAGGTCATTCGGTGCCGCAGGTGCGGAAAGTTCCTGCTGAAAAATGTGGAGCGAGACGCCGCCCGAGCCGACGCCCCAGCCTGAGCCGGAGCAGTTCGCGCCGACGGAGGCGCCCGCCGCGGAGCCTGTGCCGGAGGAAGCGGCTGCGGCGGAGCAGGGGGCGGAAGGCATCGAGTTTCCCGAGCCGACGGCGGAGCCGCAGGGCGCGGCAGGCATCCAGTTCCCCGAGGCGGCGCCCGCGGCGGGAATGCCCGCGGCGCCGAATATGTACGAACAGATTGAGCAGGGAAAGCAGGGCGGCAAGGCCGGAAAGGACAAAAAAACGCTGCTGCTGATCATCATTGCGGCTGTGGCGCTGATCGCGATCGGCGCCGGCATTTTCCTCGGCGTGCAGCTCATCAAAGGGAAGAAAGCGGACGCGAAGCCCAAAGTCTGCGCCGACGGCGCGCACGAGTGGGTCGAGGCGGACTGCACGCACCCAAGGACCTGCTCCGTCTGCGGAAAGACGGAGGGCGAGCCGGCGGGACACCAATTTGTGGATAACGTCTGCACGGTCTGCGGCGCGTATGAGCGGCTGTTTTATCTCACCGATTCCGACTGCACGCGCGACGGGAGCGACGTCGTGTTCCACGGCAATGTGCAGAATTACAGCGGCAAGAAGATCAAGACCATCGAGATCAAGCTGCAGCTCTATGA
>CAMVGI010000382.1 GCA_947166955.1 uncultured Clostridia bacterium
CGACAAAAGGCGTGATGCCAGAGCCGCCCGCCAGAGCCAACACCTTCTTTTCGTCGCGCAGCGGCTCGTAATACAGATGCCCCTGCGGCGCGGAAATGCTGATTTCCATGCCCGGCTTCCACTTATCCTGGATGAATTTGGAGATGAATCCGTCGTCCTCGACACGCTTGACGGTGATATCGTATTCGCCCTTCCAGCTTCTCGCCGGACTGCCGCAAAGAGAATAGGAACGCGTAGTGGTGCTCGCGTCGGCATCAACGGAGATGCTGATATACTGTCCGGCGCGGAAGGGTGCGAGAGCCTTTCCGTCAAGGCTTTCGAGCGTGACCGTTACGGCGTCCGGGCCGTTGGACCGCATGGCCTTGATGCGGACATCCTGACGGCGCGGATGCATAAACTCGGCCTTTTCATTCGTCACATAGCTCTTCGGCAGCTCTTTGGGCTGCAGTTTTTCGATTGCTTCCCGACGCGTTTTGGCAAGGTTTTTGAATTTCAACATATCCAAAGCGCCGATCAGGCTGACTTTAACCTTTAACGCCATGTTCAGATCCCCTCCTCTCTCATTTCACCGATCGTCAGCTTGGCGATGGTATCACCGCTGAAGATTGCGGAATTAAAGCCGTCGCCGCGGATACTCGAAGCGCCGACGAATTTCAGTCCTTTGAGCGGGTATTCCTCACGCATCATCATCATGCGCGGCATCATGCTGTCCCAGTCGCGGAGCTCGTAGCCGTATGCCGCGCCCTCCGGGACGCTCGCATAATGGCAGAAGGTCCAGGGCGTTGCGATCTCGATCTCCTCGATATAGGGACGGATCACGATGCCGGTTTTTTTCTCGAACCAGTCGATCATTTCCGCTGCGACCTTTTCCTTGGTTCTGACATAATCCTTGGGGTCGATTTTGCTCCAGCAGTCGCCGGTATAGGTCGTCGTCAGCGAAACGATGCAGGTCCCCTCGGGGCTGGCCTTGGGGTTGACCACGTTATAGCATAGGGCAATGTTGAAGTGGTTGGTATCGATGTTCTTGAGATTGTTGTACTCTTTGGCGCTGTCAGCGCTCGAGGGCAGGAAGTAGCTGTAATCGTGCATGCCGAGCTCCTCGGCGGTCTTGTTCAGGCCCATGTAGACCACGAACATGCGCGCGGAGAAGGGGCGGTTTGGAAGCAGCTTCTTGTCGCGCAGCGGGACTAGCCGGTCCGGCACCATGTTGGCGTAAACCGTCGTGGGGCTGGCGTTGCAAAGGACATAACGGGTATCGATCACGCCGCTCGTCGTGCGGACGCCGCAGACGCGGTCGTCGTCGTCAAAGAGGATCTCCTCGGCACGGCAGTTGAGCCAGAGCGTGCCGCCCATCGCACGGAAGCGCTCGGCCAGGCCGGTCGTCAGCTCGTTGCTGGTTTTTTCGGGAATCCATGCGCCGTGATTGACGTACAAACAGACCATGTTCACATACTGCACGAAGCTCAGATGATCCGCGTCCACGCCGAGGTAACCCCAATAAGTGTTCATGATGTCCTGCGCAAGGGGCGGCATCTTGAGCGCCATAAAGACCTTGTTCACCGGATAGGCGGCGGTGCGAAGATAGTTGGGATACTTCTCCTGCAGGACCTTGGAGTCCGGCTTGCCGCCGGAAGCGGTCAGGTAGTTTCCTGCTTCGAGCGTTTCGGCGCCGAGATCGAAGAATTTGGTGACAGACTCGCGGCAGCCGGGCACGTACTCCTCCATCTTATTGATGAAGTTCTCTCTGCCGGACGGGAGCGTAGCGTCGATCGGCGTTTTTCCGTCGCTCGCCGTGGTGATCACGCGGAAGTTGTCCGGGACCTGATACCAATTGATATCCAATCCGTACTCGTCCACGATGGTTTTGCGGCAGTTGCCCGGGTTCTCTGCACTGCCGAACTCGCAGAGCTCGTGCAGCGCAGTCTCAAACTCGAAGCGGCCTCTACGGAAGCTGGATGCGACGCCGCCCGGGAGATTGTGCTGCTCAACAAGCAGCGTTTTCTTGCCGGCCTTCGCCAACCGGCAGGCAGCCGCGAGCCCTCCGTTGCCGGCTCCGATGACTACGGCATCAAACTTTGGCATAAGCGTTTCCTCCTTTATGATTTGTTTTGAGAATCTGGTATTACCACAAGGCTTTTATAGATTAATCTTAGGTTTTATTTGAATCGTTTGTCAAGCAAAGCGAGACGAATTCCGATAAATTCGTCATTATAGTACTTTTTAGCCTTGACACATCAGCGCAACGACAATAAAATACTGTTCGTGGTCTTTGGTATGACCACGAACAGCTACAGGAAGTGAAGATATGGGCTTTACCAAGATTTCGGCTCCCTCTTTATCCGATCTGTTTGTACATCAGATCGAAAACATGATCTTGTCAGGCGAGCTTTCTGTCGGAGAGCAGCTGCCTCCGGCGCGGGAGCTTTCCATCAAAATGGGCGTGTCGCGTACGGTCATCAGCGCGGGACTGGTTGAGCTCGAAAAGCTTGGTTTTGTGGAAG